>NZ_JBFRRH010000011.1:0-94923 GCF_041472995.1 Vibrio sp. 10N.261.46.A3
TGTCAGCGACGACAAGTATTCCACTGCGGAGTGGTAGTTCAGTTGGTTAGAATACCGGCCTGTCACGCCGGGGGTCGCGGGTTCGAGTCCCGTCCACTCCGCCACTTATTCAGAGTTTCAGCTCTTTAAAACTGAAAATAGGGGTGTAGCTCCAATTGGCAGAGCAGCGGATTCCAAATCCGCGTGTTGGGAGTTCGAATCTCTCCACCCCTGCCATATTTAAGGCTCTAGTCGAAAGACTAGAGCCTTTTTGCTTTCTGGAGTTTGATAAATTGTGAAGATAGCTTGGTATAAACAGCCCATTACGCTTCATCATTCATTTATAGCGAAATTTCTCTGTTTTCCCGTTTTGTTGCTTTAACCCGTCTAATTTACTAGCTACCACCAAAAACTTAAGTACGATATGCACCTAATCCTAAATGGCGACTAATATAATGAGTAAGCGTCAGTAATTTGGGATTATTATGAGGTTCTTTTTTGCACTGGTTGTATTCTTTTGTTCATTTTCTCTATCAGCAACTTCATGGGAAAAAGAGAGTCACCCTACTAAAAATTCACCCTCATCAATTGGAAGCTATGCCAATGGCTGTCTAGACGGCGCGCAGGCTTTGCCTATTAATGGTTTAGGGTATCAGATCATTCGCCCTCAAAGAGAGCGCTACTATGGCCATACAGAAGCTATAAAGTTTATTGAGAGGTTAGGAGTCACGACCAGCGAGAAGCTCAATACCAATTTATTGGTCGGTGATATTTCTCTTCCCAGAGGAGGGCGCTTTTCTTCAGGTCATTCAAGTCATCAAACAGGGTTAGATATTGATATATGGCTAAGGTTAACCAGTAAGAGGCTGTCAGAGAACGAGTTAGCTGTGCCTAAACCTGTGAGCGTAGTGGATCTTACCAACTACAAATTGCGTGAATCGAATTGGATCGATGATCATTTTCAAGTTATTCGTTATGCAGCGAAAGATGAAAAAGTAGTGCGTATTTTTGTTCATCCAGTGATCAAGCAAACCCTTTGTGAACAAGAAAACTCTGACGTTAATGATAGAGCTTGGTTAGGCAAAATAAGACCTTGGTGGGGACACCATTCCCACTTCCACGTTCGCTTAAAGTGTCCTGAAGGCAGTTCAAACTGCATAGCTCAAGCGAACCCTCCTAAAGGTGACGGTTGTGGAGATGAACTTGCAAGTTGGGCTCCAAAGACTGTTCCAGTTCCACCTCCTAAAAAAGTAGCGAAAACTAAGAAAAAGAAAAAAGTTAAAGTGATGCCAAGTCAGTGTTTAGCATTGATATCAAATAAGTAATCCTGTTAATCGAGGCTTTTTACAGTGGTACTGCCACTGGTTTTCTCGACTCTAAAACTGGAGAAAGGTCACACTTTTGTCTAGAGTTTATAAACACGAGATTAAGAACATCGTTTGATATCAATAAAAGCAATAACGGTATCAGCAAAGGCGATGGCGAATTTGACAAGGTTTGGTCAGGGATTGAGTGTTTTGGGGTGAAAGATGCGGCTTATGTGCAGTATGCGAAATCAGAGTCTGATACCCGTCGATAGATAATTCAAGGATAAGACTATGACTATGATTTGTGCGAAGGAATTTTCAGAATGGTTAAGACACAGGTTCAACGCTGAAAGCTCGGGTATTGCAATTTCAAGAGATGACATCAATCAGCTAACAGGCAGACAACGTTTAGATCCTAGTTTCGTAAATGATGTTCACTATGAATTGATGCAATATGGAATGGCATTTGTGACCGATACCAGCAGGGAAAACTTTTATCTTGTTCCGATAGCTCAATCAATAAACTGGCGAGAACGACTCGAATATCAATTTGAAAAAGAGCTGTTCTGCAATATTTATCCAATCGAGAAATCAGGATAAAAAAAAGGTTCAACTTATGGTTAAGTTGAACCTTTCTTTTTAGGTCAAGCCTTGAATGATAACAAACTTCTCGAGTAGCTCGTCATCAGTTTCAATATGGTTTGGGTCAGTGATTATGCATTTTGTAATCGGGCACACTGACTGACATGTTGGCTTTTCATAGTGACCTTTACACTCTGTACATAAATCTGGATCGATCTCGAAGATGCTGTCGCCCATAGTGATTGCACCATTTGGGCATTCAGGGTCACACATATCGCAGTTTATGCACTTGTCAGTAATTAACAGAGCCATTGTTTTCTTCTCAAGTAAGTCGCTTAAGTGAAAATTATTTGCCTGATGCGTTACGTGTATCTTGGCCTTCGCTCAAGTTACGCATCAGCAAGCCGTACTCTAGATCTAGATCTGCTGGTACAGGGATAAATACAAAGTGACCGTTACCTTTCGCATCGTCTACCGCTTCCGATTTACGGTTTTCCATAACTTCCAGTTTGAAAACAACGTTACCTTTCGGTGTCATCATTTCTAAGCTGTCGCCTACTAGGAACTTGTTCTTCACTTCTACTTCCGCTAGGTCGCCACGGCGCTTACCTGTGAACTCACCAACAAACTGTTGAGTGTCAGAGATAGAGTAACCGTACTCGTAGTTTTGGTATGTATCATGTGTATGGCGACGTAAGAAGCCTTCAGTGTAACCACGGTGAGCTAGGCTCTCTAGCGTACCCATTAGGCTTTCATCGAATGGTTTGCCTGCCACTGCATCGTCAATAGCTTTACGGTAAACCTGAGCAGTACGTGCACAGTAGTAGAAAGACTTAGTACGACCTTCAATCTTCAGAGAGTGAACCCCCATCTTCGTTAGGCGCTCAACGTGTTGGATTGCACGAAGGTCTTTTGAGTTCATGATGTAAGTACCATGCTCATCTTCAAACGCTGCCATTTTATCTTCTGGCTTGTGTGATTCAGAAAGCAGAACCACTTCGTCTGTTGGTTTACCAAGACCTAGTGTGTTGTCTGGACGTTCATCTTGAACTTCAACTTCTTGAAGAGCGACACCAGTTGGATTAGCTTCAACGATCTGACCGTTTTCGTCTTCTTTCGCTGCTTCTGTTTTGTATTCCCAGCGGCAAGCGTTCGTGCAAGTACCTTGGTTTGGATCGCGCTTGTTCATGTAACCAGAAAGCAGACAACGGCCTGAGTAAGCCATGCAAAGTGCACCGTGAACAAAGATCTCTAGCTCTGTTTCTGGGCAGTGTTCGCGAATCTCTTCGATCTCTTCAAGCGATAGCTCACGAGATAGGATTACACGCTCAACGCCTTGAGTTGACCAGAACTTAACGGTCGCCCAGTTTACTGCGTTTGCTTGAACAGAAAGATGGATTGGCATTTCAGGGAATGCTTCGCGAACCATCATGATAAGACCAGGATCTGACATGATAAGCGCGTCAGGGCCCATGTCGACAACTGGTTTAAGGTCGCGAATGAATGTTTTTAATTTAGAGTTGTGCGGCTGAATGTTACATACAACATATAACTTTTTGCCTTGAGCATGAGCTTCATCGATACCAATTTGTAGGTTTTCGTGATTGAACTCGTTGTTACGAACACGAAGGCTGTAACGTGGCTGGCCTGCGTAAACTGCATCTGCGCCATAGGCGAATGCGTAACGCATGTTTTTAAGGCTTCCTGCCGGTGATAATAGTTCAGGTACAAATGGTTTCTGTGTAGTCATTGCTTCGTTCTCTAATCTGATCTCAAGTCAGGTTGATACCACCAAGTGATATCAAAGGGGCGCAAATTTTACGCTAAAATGAGTTTGGTTGATAGCCCTAAAGATAGCAATGACATTAACAAGAGGGCAGAGAGGCAGATATAAGCGAAAACTTAGTGAGAAATAAGCTCAGATACCGTTAGCACCTGAGCTTATAGTTTGACTGATTAAGCGTTAGGTTGAGTTAACCCGCCTAATGATTCAAATAGGTTTGGAAGGAAAACACTGAACTCACCACAAAGTAGAGAGAAGTCTGCATCAAAACGCGCAGCTTGATCTTCACGAGGAATATCGTCGTTTTCGTCTTTGAGCTCATCACTGAATTTTAGGCGCTTGATGCTGCCATCTTCAGCAAGAATGAATTCAATACGGTCTTGCCAGTTGATAAGAAGTTTCGTCACCATCTTATTGGCTTCGATGTGGTTCTTAATTTCATCTGCTTCTAGTTCTTGTTTCTTAACTCGAACAATACCGCCGTCTTCTTGAATAGATTTTAGTTCTGCTTCATCAAGCATAGTGATGCCTTGTGGCGTATCACCTGATTTCACCCATTCTGTAAGAGTCGTTTCGATCGCTTGCTCTGGAATAGCTGGCACTACGGGCAGGCTACCCATTGTCTTACGTAGCAATGCCAATACATCTTCTGCTTTTTTGTAGCTGCTTGCATCAACCACAATGAAACCTTCTTTTGGCATGATCAGCGCGTAAGTGAAGTTGCTGCGGCTGAATGCGCGAGGAAGTAGATCAATGATGATGTCTTCTTTTAGGCTGTCTTTCTCTTTCTTTTTCAGAGGGGTACCAGACTCTGCCTCAAGCGTTTCTACTTTTGCGTTCAATGATTCTTTGATCACAGAAGCGGGTAGCATTTTCTCTTCTTTCTTTGCACAGATAAGAATGCGGTTTTCTGATACGTGCGTCATCATATCGCCATGTCTACCCATTGCGTGTACCCAACCAAACTTCTGTTTGTCTTGGCTACCACAAGGAGTAAAGCGGAATTCTTCAAGTTGTTTCTCTAGCTGATCTGCGTTGAAATCAATATCACGGTTGAAGCGATAGACTAGGCAATTTTTAAACCACATAAATTTTTCTCATACCTTTTTAGAAGTGCTTCATGATATGAGATCTAATTCGATTTGTCCCTAGCTCTGTATCAAAAGTTATAAAGTGAAATGTTTGAGACAGTTATATGAAAATTTGTTTTCAAAGGTCACAAAAGTGTCATAATTAACTCAGATAATGCAATGCGTTGATTAAATACAAAGGCTATTCAATTATGTCGAGAAGGATTCTGGTCGTTGAAGATGAAGCACCTATTCGTGAGATGCTGTGTTTCGTGCTTGAACAAAAAGGCTACCAAGCAGTAGAGGCTGAAGATTACGATACAGCGGTAAACAAGCTATGTGAACCTTTCCCAGATCTAGTATTACTAGATTGGATGCTACCTGGTGGTAGCGGGATAAACTTTATCAAGCACATGAAGCGTGAAGAGTTAACTCGCAACATCCCAGTGGTGATGCTAACGGCTCGTGGCGAAGAAGAAGATAAGGTTCGTGGTTTAGAAGTGGGCGCTGATGACTACATCACTAAGCCATTTTCACCAAAAGAGCTTGTCGCTCGCCTGAAAGCGGTTATTCGCCGTGTAACGCCTACCGCACTGGAAGACGTGATTGATGTGCAAGGTCTTAAGTTAGACCCTGTTTCTCACCGCGTTACCGCAAGCGAAGGTCCGGTTGATATGGGACCAACAGAGTTCAAAATGTTGCACTTCTTTATGACACACCAAGAGCGTGTGTACAGCCGAGAGCAACTGCTGAATAACGTTTGGGGCACCAACGTTTACGTTGAAGACCGTACCGTTGACGTACATATTCGACGCCTGCGTAAAGCACTTGAATCTGCAGGTCACGACAAGCTAATCCAAACGGTTCGCGGCGCGGGCTACCGTTTTTCTACAAAGGCTTAGTGTGGCTTCGCTACCCAGTTTACGGAGTCCTGAATGGTTGAAAAGTTAACCTGGAAAAAGCTGGCTTGGGAGCTGGCTTTTTTTTACGCACCTTGGGTTTTGGTTGGATGGATATTCGGCTACCTACCCTGGTTACTGCTAGCTGCTACGGTATTGCAGCTCGGCTGGCATCTACACAATCAAATGCGTTTGTCCGCATGGTTGTGGGATGAGAAGCGTCTAACGCCACCATCAGGTTCTGGGAATTGGGAGTCTCTGTTCAACGGTATTTATCGTATGCAGCAGAGACAGCGTCGCAAACGTAAAGAGCTGACCAACCTAATCCGCCGTTTCAGAAACGGTGCAGAATCCCTTCCCGATGCCGTTGTGGTATTTCGTGGAGAAGGGAATATCGTTTGGTGTAACAAGCTAGCTCAGTACTTACTTGGTTTTCGCTGGCCAGACGATTCAGGGCAACCGATTTCTAACTTGATCCGCACGCCAGACTTCATCAAGTATCTTAATAAACAAGACTTTTCAGAACCGTTAGAGATGCCTTCGCCACTTAACGTGGATCGCATGCTTGAGCTTCGTATCGTTCCGTATACCGAGGGTGAACACCTAATGGTGGTACGTGATGTTACTCAGTTAAAACAGCTAGAAGGCATGCGTCGTAACTTCTTTGCTAACGTTTCTCACGAGCTACGAACTCCAATGACCGTACTTCAGGGCTACCTTGAAATGACGGAAGATCCAGACATGGTCGTTGGCCCTATGTGGCCTAAGGCTCATGGTGTGATGACTGAGCAATTGAATCGCATGAACAGTCTGGTCAATCAACTATTAACACTTTCAAAAATCGAAGCTGCGCCGATGCATGAGCTCGATGAAGTGGTGAACGTTCCGGCGATGCTTGAGGTTCTTGAGAAAGAAGCGGCAAGCCTAAGTGGTGATAGAGAGCATAAGCTTGAGTTTGATATCGATAAGAGCCTACGTGTATTAGCTGATGAAGATCAGCTGAGAAGTGCGATATCGAATCTGGTTTACAACGCAGTGAAATACACACCACCAGGCGCAACGGTTAAGGTACGTTGGTACCAGACCAGTCAAGGTGCATGTTTAGATGTGTCAGACACCGGAGACGGTATCGAGCCACAACACTTACATCGACTCACAGAGCGGTTCTATCGTGTTGATAAGGCACGCTCACGTGATACGGGTGGTAGTGGTCTTGGATTGGCGATTGTGAAACATGCGCTTAGTCATCATGACTCACATTTAGAAATTCAAAGTGAAGTAGGTGTCGGTAGTCGATTCCATTTTACATTGCCAAATCGACTGACAGTGTCATGAGTTGTTTGACACGCAGGATGCGTTTGCCAATCAGCTCATTGTTAGCGTTTGCTTTGGTTAACTCTGTTCATGCCGAACAGAGTGTTGATTCTCTTCCTGATTATTCTAAGGTTCCGGGGATTTCTGGGAGCTTATTATCGGTAGGTTCGGATACCTTAGCGGGCATGACGACGTTATGGGTAGAAGAGTTTAAATCTTACTATCCGAACGTTAACGCTCAGGTCCAAGCATCCGGTTCTTCTACTGCTCCTCCAGCCTTAACCGAAGGCACTGCTCATCTAGGACCAATGAGTCGCCCGATGCGCCTGCGAGAAGTAGAGGCGTTTGAAAGAGAACATGGTTATAAACCGACAGCACTGCGAGTTGCGATCGATGCGATTGGACTTTTTGTGCACCATGATAACCCTATTGAGGGGCTCAACTTTCGTCAGATTGATGGCATCTTTTCAGAGACATTACGCTGTGGTGCGACTAAACCGCTCAACGATTGGCAAGATCTAGGCGTCGACCAACCTTGGGCTAAACATCGATTCCAGCTGTTTGGGCGCAATTCCGTTTCGGGAACCTATGGCTATTTCAAACAAAACGCATTATGTGGTGGTGACTTTAAGAACCGAGTCAATGAGCAGCCAGGTTCGGCATCGGTTGTACAGTCGGTCGCTTCATCAATCAGTGGGATAGGTTACTCAGGTATTGGTTATCGTGTCGCTGGCGTTAAGCTAATTCCTATTGCTGAGCATGGTTCGGATTTTGTAGAGCCGACTCGAGCGAATATCTTGAGCGGTGATTACCCTCTTTCGCGCTTTCTTTACGTATACGTGAATAAACACCCAGATAAACCGCTTTCTCCTGTTGAGAGAGAGTTCCTCACTTTTGTGTTCTCAAAGCAAGGACAAGAACTGGTAGAGAAAGATGGCTATTTAGCAATACCGTCTGAGTTCGCAGAGCAAGAATTGGCAAAAGTCGGGCTCTAATTGAGGCTACGATAAACTTAGATAAGAAACGTATGAACAGATTGCGATGTCGCAGGCTGTTTTATTTTGACTGTTCGTTATTTTAGCTTTAACGACCATCCGGCATTTTGCCAACGTTGTTGCTCTTCTTTAAGTTCACAATCAAGCAGTTGGTTTTGGGCCAACCAATCGCTGTTAGATCCTTTCAATTCCCAGTTATCTTGTTGTTCAATCGTTAGAGTTACGTCTGGAGTTAGTGCTTGATTTCGCTGACGGTTGAGTAAGATAGCGAGTCTCAATATACGAATCAGCAGGGTGATTTGTTGTTGGGTAAACAGAGAAAGTTCCGGCAAATCTTGTAGCTTGAGCGCTTTTCTTTGATAGCGAACCAATGTTGATATAAAACGCTGCTGCTCAGTATTGAAGCCTGGCATTGTCGTGTGCTTAAGCAGATAAGCTGAATGACGGTGATAGCCTTGGAATGCAATGCTTTGTCCTACTTCATGAAGCAACGTAGCCCAACTAAGCAAATCATACAGCTCATTAGTGACCGCAGTTGTTACTTGAGGCTGCACTTGTTTTAGCAATGCAAGAGCGAGTACTTTCACTTTCTTGCCGTGAGTTACGTCTACATGGTATCGAGAGACGAGCGTTTCGGCAGTTCTTGTTCGAATATCAATATCTTTAAACCTATCCTCCATGTCATATAGAACGCCCTCTCTCAGAGCACCATCAGAAAACTGTAACTCCTTGATGTCTAGAGTATCCATAGCTGCTGAAAGAATGGTGACGCCAGCAGCAAACACTGGCTTTCTCTCATCACTTAAACCTGAAATATTTAGGGCTTTGGATGATGAAAATTCACATAAGTGATTCTTCAAATAAGACAGGCGTTGGGGCGTAATGAGACCATCGGTGAACCCTAAGCCAATGAGTACTTCTTTTATTGATTTCGCGGTTCCAGATGAGCCAAAAGCGATTTCCCAAGGGGCTTTTGTGTATTCTTCAATCAATGGCATCAATAGACGAGTAGCTGCGGTATAAGCATTTGAGAAGTGTAGTGAAGTTAGCCCTTCGGCAGCAAAAAAACGTTGAGTGAAGTTGACGCATCCCATCGGTAAACTGCGCATAATTAGGGGGGTAAAGCCTTGTCCTGCGACGAGTTCGGTGCTCCCACCACCGATATCAATAACCAACTTAGATTCAGAAGCGGTTTGAGTGTGCTCTACACCGTTATAGATTATTCGAGCTTCTTCTTGACCTGAGATGATCTCTATTGGAAATGGAAACAGTGGCTTGGCTTGCTCTAAGAAGTCTTTAGCGTTTTTGGCTTTTCTTAGAGTATGAGTCGCAACAACTCTGACATCATCAAGCTCAAAATCCGCTAGTCGTTCTGCGAACACCTTGAGGCATTCTAGGCCTCGCTCGATAGCGCTTTCAGATAGGACGTTACGTTCATCCAATCCATCACCTAATCTCACTTTCTGTTTGTGTCTGCTGACTAATTGCAGGTGTTGATCGAATACTCGGGCAACCACCATGTGGAAGCTGTTCGAACCCAAGTCGATAGCGGCAATACATCGAGAATGTTTGTTATCAATTAGCGGCATGATTTCTTCTCTTGTTTGTACTTCTTGCGAGCAAGTTTCTCCATACGTTTAATATAGTGGTAAGTGGAGAGTTGTGACGTCGGGTAATCAAGTGGGTTTGCTGGTGGTTGTATGTAAGGGTTACTCATCGATTGGTTTAGTACTCGAGCTTTGTTGCTGTCATCAAAATGAAACTCGGTGATATCGATAATGGTTTGCTTGATCTTAGGGTCTAAAATTGGAGCTGCAACTTCGATGCGGTGATCAAAGTTTCGTGTCATCCAGTCAGCAGAAGAGATATAGACTTTCGGCTTTCCAGCGTTACCAAATATCATCACTCTCGGATGTTCGAGAAAACGGTCGACCACACTGACAATCTCAATATGGTCACTGATGTTGAGTATGCCAGGGACAAGAGAGCACATGCCGCGAATGACCATTCTCACTTTTACATTGGCTTGGCTAGCCAGATAAAGCTTTTCAATGATCTCTCGATCGACCAAGTTGTTGAGTTTTAGAGTGATGCTTGCAGGTTTACCTTCTATCGCGTTTTGTATTTCATTATCTATCAATTGGTACAGACGTTTTCTAGTATTCTTTGGTGACACAATCAGTTGTTTGAACTGGGACTTTTGATAAGGGTTTTCAATATACTTAAAGACCTGTCTCACCTCTTGAGTCAAATCTTCATTCGCAGTGAGCAGAGAAAAATCGGTATACACGCGCGCTGTCACTTCATGAAAGTTGCCAGTGCCAATATGGGCATAATGCTCGGTATGCTTGCCTTCTTTTCGTTTGATGAGCAGCAACTTGGAGTGGATCTTCAAACTTGGGATGCCATGGATGACCTTTACACCCGCTTCTTGAAGTTTCTTGGTCCATTGAATGTTGGCTTGCTCATCAAAGCGGGCTTGCAGCTCGACAACCACAGTGACCTTTTTGCCATTGTGTGCCGCATCGATGATCGAGCTGAGGAGTTTTGAGCCCTCTGCAACACGGTAAACGTTTATTTTTATGGAGGTTACCTTCGGGTCAAAGGAAGCCTGCCTAACCAGTTCAGTGATGTGACTAAAGGTGTGATAAGGGTAATGGAGTAAGATGTCACGAGCTTTGATCGCTTCGAAATAGTTTGGGTAATGGCTGAAATGCGCGCACTTAATCGCGGGTAGAGGACGATTAACTAAATCACGTCGGTTAAGGCTTGGGAACTCAGAGAAATGTTTGAAGTTATGATAGCGACCACCTGCGATGACACTGTCATAGTCAGACAGTTTAAGTCTGACTTGTAAGAAGTTGAGCATTTCAGCGGGCATTTCTGCCTCATAGATCAGACGTATCGGCAGTGCCGTTAAGCGCTGTTCTAAACCCAAAGACATCGATTCTAATAGGTTATTTTCATTGTCCTCTTGCAGATCATAATCGGCATCACGTGTCATTTTTATCGCAAAACAACGCAATGAGTCATACTCAAAGAATCCTTTAAGCAAGTCATCCAAACAAAATCGAACTATATTATCTAACAAGATCAAAGTTGTACGCTGCGACCCCGAAGCTTCCGGTAACTTAACAAATCGAGGGAGTGCCTCTGATGGGATTTCGAGTAACACATATTGAGATGATGTCTCACGCTCGATGTCGATGGCTAAGTAACTTTGTTCATCTTTGAGAATATTAAGTAACTGGCTATCTTCGTTCAAGAGAAGCGGAGTTAAGTGTGGTAGCACTTTTTTCTTAAAGTACTTTTTTATCCAGCCATTTTGTTCTTCGCTGATTTGTTGTTCGTTGACCAGAAAAATACGATTGCGTGCCAATTCCAATAGCAATTCGTTATACAGTTCATGGAATTGAGCATCGAGCTTGCTCGCTTTACTCTGCATTTGAATCAGCAAGGTTTTCGGCGAGTTGGAGCGCAGTTGCGGATCTTGAAGTAAGATCTTTCTCTTCACATCAGAAAATCGGACTTTGTAAAACTCATCGAGGTTTTTCGAGTAAATACCTAAAAAACGAACTCTTTCGATTAAGGGGACTGACTTGTCTGCCGCTTCTTGGAGCACTCTTTCGTTGAAGGATAACCAGCTAAGTTCTTTTGTGACATAGTCTTTTTCCATCGAGATGAGAATCCTTGAGTACTGGCTATAGAGCTGATTACTTTAAATTAGAATGGCAAAATTCACAAAATCTATGATCTTACTTTAAGAAATATGGCTAACAAACTTGTTATTAGTTTCAGTTGTTTAACGTAACTTGTAATATAATTGTCATCTAACGTACATATTATGTCAGTAGCTAAAAAAAGGTAGATAAACAGATGGCTTCAGCCCAATTTTCATTGAAAGAGCGCGACAAAAAAAGATGGTTGAAAGATCGTCTCGTCCGTTTTTCGGTGACATGTGGCGCGGTCAGTGTTCTAGCTGCCCTAGTATTGATCTTTGTTTACTTGGCAATGGTCATTTTACCGGTATTTTCAGATACTGGTTTAGAGACAGACCAAGCCGTAAAGACCGTTGCCGCAGAAGAGCCTATCGTTTTATCGGTTGATGAATATGGTCAACATGCATTTACTATCGAAAAATCCGGTTTGGTACAGTTTTGGGATTTAGAGTCTCAAAATACACACTCTTACTTTGAGCGTGATGTTGTAGCCAACCCTATCGCCTTTTCTCGAAACACCCCATCTGAAAACTGGTTTGCCTTTGCCGACAGCGCAAGCAATCTTACTTTTTTCTATCCTGAGTATAGTGCGCCTGTGCTGAAAAAGGGCAGCGAAGCCGAACCTAAAATTGAGCAAATCACTCTCCCTGAACCGTTTTTAAATGATGAATCATCAAATGGTGCGACGATCGACAAATTCGCGTTCTCTAAAAATGGACGTGGGATTACGGTTGCCGCTCAGTTAAGTGACCAACGAGTCTTGGTTAAGTGGTATCAGAGTGATCTTACTGGTCAGTATGTTTTTCAGAAGAGCCAATGGCTATCGGATAAGCTGGGCTTGCAACAGCAACTGCTTGTCACGCCTGATGGGCAAACTTTATACCTACGAGCACAATCGGATTTGGTTGTTTTGAAACTATCAGATAACGGTTTTGATGTTCGTGAAGTGATTGATCTTAGCTTAAATGATGCGAAGCATTCCGTGAAAAGCATCGATTTACTTTCTGGTGCATACTCGTTGTTGGTTACGCATGAGGACGGACAGGTTTCTCAGTGGTTCGATGTACTCAAAGATGAAAAGCGTAGCCTGACCCATATTCGAGATTTCCAACTAGCTGAACAAGTGCAATTTATTCTTCCTGATACTTATAGAAAGGGGTTTTATAGCTTCTATAAGAACGGCACATTACAAAGCCACTATACGACCAGTGAAAAGCTGTCGTTGTTTGAACGAGCCTTTGATAAATCACCACAATTAGCCGCTATGTCTGCTAATGAACTGCATCTGGCGACGCTGATTGATGGCACCATCAGTGTGGCTAAAGTCGACAATGAATACCCACAGATCTCATTCTCATCGCTTTGGCAAAAAGTCTGGTATGAAAGTTACCCTGAGCCACAATACGTTTGGCAATCAACGTCGGCGAACGATGACTTTGAAGAGAAATTCAGTTTAGTACCTATCACGTTCGGTACTATTAAAGCCGCTCTGTTTGCGATGATGTTTGCCGTGCCGGTTGCTGTGCTCGGAGCTATTTACACCGCTTACTTCATGTCTCCACGCATGCGAAGAGTGGTGAAGCCTTCGATAGAACTGATGGAAGCACTTCCGACCGTGATCATCGGATTCTTGGCCGGGCTTTGGTTTGCTCCAATCGTCGAGACGCATTTAACGGCTGTCTTCTCATTAATGGTGCTATTGCCACTGAGCACACTGTTGACTGGACTTGTTTGGTTCTGTTTACCGAAGATGGTAACGGGTCGCTTCTCTAATGGTTGGCATGCTCTGATATTGATTCCGGTATTGGTGATTACTGTGGTTGCGGTGTTTGCTGGTGGAAACAACATTGAAGCCTTGTTATTTGGTGGTGATATTCGTACCTTCTTGGCCAGCTATGGTATCGACTTTGACCAACGCAATGCTCTAGTGGTTGGTTTTGCTATGGGCTTTGCGGTCATCCCAACGATTTTCACGATTGCTGAAGATGCTATTTTCTCTGTACCTAAACATTTATCTGATGGCTCATTAGCGTTGGGTGCTACGGCGTGGCAGACGCTTATTTATGTGGTGTTATTGACGGCGAGTCCAGGTATCTTTTCTGCGGTTATGATGGGCCTAGGGCGAGCAGTTGGTGAAACCATGATCGTCTTGATGGCGACTGGTAACACTCCAATTCTTGACTGGAATATTTTGGAAGGGATGAGAACGTTATCGGCAACGATTGCTGTTGAGCTACCAGAATCAGAAGTGGGCGGTTCTCATTTCCGCTTGCTGTTCTTGGCTGCACTCTTGCTGTTTATCTTTACATTCGCGGTGAACTCAGTTGCTGAGTGGGTTAGACAAAGACTGAGAGATAAATATCGTGCGCTGTAGTTTTAAAGGTTTGCCTCAATGTGTATCAATGGCTTTTAGTGGTTTTGCTAGCGTATCCCGTGATCTTCTCAGTTTTTTGAGTTCAGTACGTCGAGAGCAAGGTCGATCATGATGAATAAACTGAAGTCACTATTATCTTGGGTTAAATCTGGCTCTCCGTGGATCTGGCTAACGGGTGGGGCGGTGAGCATCAGTATGCTTTCTGTTCTTGGCCTGATGCTGCTGATTGGTTGGAAGGGCTTAACCTATTTTTGGCCCGCACCTTTGTATCAATGGCAAGTTGACTCCAAAGACTTATCGCTCGTGGTCGATCTTGACGAAACCGTATCAAAACAAGATGTATTGGTTGGTCAGTTATATGAACGAAAATACATCCCGATAGAGCAAGTTCCACAAGTACACGACCTCTTGTCGCTTCAAAATTTGTCGACAGGGCTAATACAGCGCTTAAGCATCAAAGTCGCTAACAGAGAACTGTACCCTGCGGACTTTGTTTCCATACTGGATGTTAACTTACGTGAGCCAACAACCCCGCTTGATTGGGTTGTGATTGAACGAAGTCGAGGTGGTTATTTCTTTGGCAAGCCGGTGGGTTTTAAAACCGCTTCTGGCACCTTTGATTCGAACATAGACCAAAAGCTCGAACAAGGCTTGGCGTTCGCTGATACATTACGTAAAGAAACGTCGCGTGTCGTGAACCAAGAAATTCGCAATATCAGCTGGCAATTGGAAAACCTGCGCTTAGAAAAGCGTAAGCTTGAACTCAATGAGTCAGTGAGTGATGAATACCTTACAACCTATACTCAAACTAAACTGGAATTAAACCGCCAGTTAGGTGAAGCCGAAGTTAAGCTTGAGCACCTTAGAACGCAACTTAATGTCGAAAGCTTGCTGGTTGAGGATATGACAGGCGAGTTGGTCGAGATCTCGCTCAGTCACATTCTGGATTATTGGTACCCGAATAATATGTCTTACCTAGAAAAGGTTGGGCATTGGGGCAAACAAGTTTGGAAGTTCTTATCAGAGAATCCACGAGACTCAAACTCTGAAGGCGGTGTATTTCCTGCGATCTTCGGCACTGTTCTGCTGGTTATTCTCATGTCGATCGTCGTGATGCCGCTTGGCGTGGTCGCTGCGATATATCTTCATGAATACGCAAAAAACAACGCACTGACACGTTTAATTCGTATCGCCGTGATTAACTTGGCGGGTGTACCGTCGATTGTGTATGGCGTTTTTGGTTTAGGTTTCTTCGTCTATACCATTGGTGGCTCGATTGATACGTTGTTTTATGCAGAGCGATTACCCGCTCCGACATTTGGCACACCGGGTCTACTTTGGTCAGCACTAACCTTAGCGGTCTTGACGCTTCCAGTGGTTATCGTAACTACTGAAGAGGGCTTAACGCGCATTCCTAGTGCAGTGAGGCACGGTTCATTAGCGCTTGGTGCGACTCAATTTGAGACGCTTTGGCGCATTGTTTTACCGATGGCAAGCCCAGCGATTATCACTGGTTTGATTTTGGCAATCGCGAGAGCTGCGGGGGAAGTTGCTCCACTCATGCTGGTGGGTGTTGTGAAATTAGCCTCCAGCTTGCCAGTCGATGGTCAGTTCCCTTATCTACACTTAGACAGAAAGTTCATGCATTTAGGCTTTCATATCTATGATGTTGGCTTTCAAACCTCTAATATCGAAGCGGCACGACCTTTAGTGTATGCGACTTCATTTTTATTGGTTACGGTGATTGTTGGGTTGAACTTAACAGCCATCAATATCCGTAATAACTTGCGTGAAAAATACCGAACCTTAGGACAAGATTAGATGTTCTCGATTAATGAAACCTTGGGTTACCAAGCACCACTTGATGTTCACAATCTGAAGGATGAGCAAATTGCTATCTCGATTGAAGGGCTAAATCTTTACTATAAAGAGAGTCAAGCACTTGATGATATCTCGATGCAGATCCCGAAGGGGCAGGTGACGGCTTTTATCGGCCCTTCTGGCTGTGGTAAGTCGACTCTGCTGCGCTGTATTAATCGCATGAATGATCTTGTTGAAGGCTGTAAGGTTTCCGGCAAAGTGAAGCTTCATGGTAAGAACGTGTATCACCCTAAGGTTGATGTCGCGACCTTACGACGTCGTGTTGGTATGGTATTCCAGCGTCCCAATCCTTTTCCTAAATCTATCTATGAGAATGTGGTTTATGGCTTGAGGCTACAAGGCGTTAGCAACAGCCGAGACCTTGATGATGCGGTTGAACGCTCTCTGCGCGCTGCTGCATTATGGGATGAAGTGAAGGACCGATTGCATGAGAATGCTTTTGGTTTATCTGGCGGCCAACAGCAGCGTTTGGTTATCGCTCGTGCGGTTGCGATTGAACCTGAAGTGCTGTTGTTAGATGAGCCGACATCGGCACTCGATCCGATTTCTACTTTGACGATTGAAGAGCTGATCAACGATCTCAAAACCCAATACACAGTGGTGATTGTTACCCACAACATGCAACAAGCCGCGCGTGTAAGTGACCATACTGCCTTTATTCATATGGGAAAATTGATCGAGTACTCAGATACGGACTCAATTTTTACGTCTCCATTGAAAAACCAGACGGAAGACTACATTACTGGTAGATATGGCTAACCTCTGCAAAGGTGTCATCTAGAGCTAAGTCACTCTACAAACATGGCTTTCTTCATTTCTTTCAAGGAGCAAGTATGCATTTCGGTCGCCACATTTCAGGGCAATTCAATGTCGAGTTAGAATCGATCCGTACTCATGTATTGACCATGGGCGGGTTAGTGGAGCAGCAACTCTCGTTTGCAATGCAAGCGCTTCATAAAGACGATGTTGAACTGGCTAAAAAAGTGATTCGTGATGACCATAAAGTGAATGCGATGGAAGTGTCGATTGATGAGGCTTGTACTCGAATTATTGCAAAGCGTCAGCCGACAGCGAAGGATCTGCGTTTGATTATGGCGATCATCAAAACGATTACCGATCTGGAACGTATTGGTGATGTTGCCTCTAAAATTGCGCAAGGTGCTATTGAGATCCCTTCGACCAAAGAGCAGAAATTCCACGTATCTTTAGAGCCTCTTTGCCGTCAGGCTATCACCATGCTTCACCAAGTATTAGATGCTTTTGCTCGTATGGATGTTGATGCGGCAGCAGAAGTTCACAAACTTGATGATAAGTTGGATGCGGAGTACGAGGCCGTTATTCGTCAGTTAATGACCTATATGATGGAAGACCCAAAGAACATTCCTAATATTTTGCAGGTGATGTGGTCAGCGCGTGCGATTGAGCGAGTGGGAGACCGCTGCCAAAATATCTGCGAATACATTATTTACTTTGTGAAGGGTAAAGATGTACGTCACCTCGGTGATCAAAGCCTTGATGACGCACTCAAATAGACCTTATCTTTAGAAGCTAATTATTGCACCAAGATTGAAATTGACCGTTGTGTCGTAAGGCACAAAGGTTTTGTTGTGATCAAAAATATTCATATCAACACCAGCACGTAATCCAAGCATCGGTGTCGCTTGGTAAACGTAGGCACCACCTAGGCTTATACCATGTGTTGTTTTCTCTTCTACTTCGCCTGAGCGCGTTTTTGTACCGTCATAACTTGCCACACCAATCTCAGCCTGAAAGCCGTGGGTTTGGTTTCTTCCAAACATGTTTTGGATACCAACACGATACGCATCAACCGTTTCGTCATATCGATCGCTGTCATACCAAAGGTGAGAATAGCTAAGATAAACGGCACCTAAATTTGCCACATCAGTAATGCCAGCTTGAACTCCGAAGCCATGATAAGAGCCAATTTTTAGTTCTGGGGATAAATGAAGAGCACTTGCTGAAACGGAAGTAGAAAGGGCAGAAAGTAAAAGCAGGGAAGTTTTTATCTTCATAAAAATACCTAAAGCAATTAGCCGTCCGTGGCTGCAATGAATTTTGATTCGAATTGTTCAAAAAGCGAGTCAGCTTTGATGAGGTATTAAAACCCAACAATTGACTGATCGTAAAAAGCCAGCTTGAACGCTGGCTTTTTCAATTTATTAGAAGCGGTAACCGACAGTCCATGAGAATGTGTCGTAATCTACGTCATCGTAGCTCGCGAATTCAAAGCGCATGTCAGTGTATAGGTGTGGTCCGAATTCAGCTCGACCACCTAGGCCAACGACGAAACTGGTATCGTTGTATGATTCAGTCCACTTCTTGTCTAGGATGCTAATTGAATTATCTTCACTTTGACGAGCTAGGCCCAGAACACCATAAGGTTTTAAAGAGAAGCCATCCAATTCAAATTTATAACCGATGTCAGCATCAACTTGGAACTTGTAACCATCGATCTCAGCTTTTATGCCTTCAACGTTTTCGTCGTCACTATTCGTTGCGTAAGAAACGTTGATACCTACGATACGGTTAAATTCATAACCATATTCAAGTTTGATACCGTTACCCCAATCAACTGTGTCATCAGTTAGCCAATCGTCTACCTGAGTTTGGTTGTAACCAATACCCACACGGTGTTGGCTATCAAAGTTGTTTGCAAAAACTGGAACAGAAAGTAGTGAAGCTGAAATTAGGGTAGTAAGTGCAATTTTCATATTAGTCTCTATTTAGGGTTAACTTAACTGCACGATCCTTCGTAGTTCAGTATCCGTTTTGATAGGGCTAATATTAAACAGTGTTTTATTTTTCGGCTAAGTAGATATCAATATCTCTATAATAAGTGTTACTTATTAATCTGAGTTGATAGTGCTTTTTGTATTAACTCAAATAACCAATTGGTAGTAGGGGAGTTTCTGTTTTTAGTATGTAAGTGGCAGTAAACAGGAGTTTTGGGAGGCTCGCCATCTATCACAACATCGATTCCGCGTAGGGTTGGGTGATTATCCACGAGGAAAAGGTTCGAATGTGGCATGTACATATCTGTATGTTGAATGACATCAATGACTGCCATAATTAGCTCACTACGGAAGCCAACACTATGTTCAACGGAGAGATCCGTTAGGATATCTGATGCCAAACTATGGTTGTCGTTCCAGCCGGGTGTGACTAATGAAGCGATATCGTACCCCGCCACATCATAAGGTGTAACGATTTCTTGCTTTAAAGGGTGGTCTTTTCTTACAAAAATACGCCCTGTTAGTTCAATTAACTTCTTCGTATAAACTTCTTTATTCGTTTTGCTACCAAGGTAACTGACCCCCATCAACACCTCACCTTTCTGAATGTCAGAAACAGAAGCATTGGTCCAAGAGACTAATTCTAGATTCGCATTCGGTGCTTGCTCTCTTATCATTTTAAACAGAGAACCAGATAAACAAGATAGCACGATAGGTGATAGAGCTATTTTAAGTGTGTAGTCGATGTCTTTCGGATCGAAAGTGTTTGAGGTATTAATAGCAACAGATAGACCGTCCATGAATGGTTTGATCTTGTTGGTGAGCTGTTCTGAGAAAGCGGTCGGTTGTAAGCCACCATGTACCTTTACAAAAAGGTCATCGTTGAAGTGGTGGCGCAGCTTCTGTAAGGCCTGACTAACAGCAGGCTGTGAAACAAAGAGTCGTTCCGCAGCCTTTCTGGTGTTTTTTTCTTGATAAACAATCAGGAATGTTCGTAACAGGTTTAAATCAAGAGAGCTGAATAAGTCTTTAGCCATATCTATCCATGAAAATTTTCTGCGCTATTAAATCTAATATACGTCAGTCAGTTAGATTAGTCAGCGAGGTTCTCTGGATTTATGCTGGCGACTATTGCCCTAAGTGGTGAGGGCGGCTCTCACATCAGATATCTTACTCGCGTCGGTCACTGGGATCTGATAATCATCAATATCATCACTGCCCATTTGAGCACTTGAGTTGTTTTCCATTAGGCTCGGTCTTGTTGATTTACCTGAAAGGTGAAGAGCAGGTACTTGGGTAGCGCTTTGAATCATTTTGGCATTGGCAGCGTTAACGCCAGCCCCCGCCATGATATCAATTCGTCCATCGGCTTGTTTGACCATTGCAGCCAATACATCGATGCCTAGTTCAGCATTCACAGCAAGCCCTGATGTCAGGATTCTTTCGCATCCAAGTGTAATTATCTGCTCTAATGCTGCTTGGAAATCAGAGCTTTGATCGATGGCTCTATGAAAGGTAATCCCAAGCTTTAACGAGTACGCTTTTTCAGCCAGTTGCTGCATTTTTGGCATATCGATACTTCCGTTCGGCGCTAACACACCAAGTACGACCCCATCCAATCCTGCATTTGCACAAGCTTCAATATCTTCAAGCATACAGAGCATATCGTCGTTATCGAAAATGAAGTCGCCTTGTCTTGGTCTAATCATAGCGTAGACCGGAACCGACGAAATTTTTGCCGCTTGCTTCATCATTCCGAAGCTTGGAGTTAATCCGCCAAGTGCTAATGAAGAGCAAAGCTCAATTCGATTCGCGCCACCAGATAGTGCGTTATGAAGAGATTCTAAGTTATCGATACAGACTTCAATTTCGGTGTTCATCGTGTTTATCCGTTCAAAAAGATACTGATGAAATAATAGCAATCTAGATACGGACATGAATAGGCAGTGCTAGAGGAAAATAGGGGTAAAGTTTGGGTTTAGAGCTACCTCAATTATGTATCATAAGAGAAAGTCTAGGGTGAAGGTTAGTGAGAAAACAAAAAGCCCGAAGCGTTAACTTCGGGCTTTTAATAGGACTTTACTTCTTAACTGATTGGCGGTGCGCTTTGCGCTATTAGCTTATGCTTTATGTCTCTTTAAAGAGAGTCTTCCAACCATTAACCCGCGTTGAGTTCGGGCTTAAGAGGTAATTACTTGCTTAGGTCGTCAGCGTGCTCAGATAGGAATGCTGCAACACCTTTTGGAGATGCGTCCATACCTGATTTACCTTCTTCCCATTGTGCAGGACAAACTTCACCGTTCTTCTCGTGGAAGTTTAGTGCGTCTACCATGCGTAGCATTTCGTCGATGTTACGACCTAGTGGAAGATCGTTAACTACTTGGTGACGTACAAGGCCGTCAGCGTCGATTAGGAAAGAACCACGGAAAGCAACGCCTGCTTCTGGGTGCTCAACATCGTATGCTTTGCAGATCTCGTGCTTAACGTCAGCAACTAGAGGGTATTTAACTTGACCGATACCGCCATCAGCGATAGCAGTGTTACGCCATGCGTTGTGAGAGAATTGAGAATCGATAGAAACACCGATTACTTCAACGCCTTTAGCTTGGAAATCTTCAAGACGGTTGTCGAAAGCGATTAGCTCTGAAGGACAAACGAAAGTGAAGTCTAGTGGGTAGAAGAAAACTACAGCTTTCTTACCTTTAGTGAATTCTGCGAAGTTGAAGTTATCAACGATCTCACCGTTACCTAGAACAGCTGCTGCAGTAAAGTCAGGGGCTTGACGACCTACTAGTACCATTTTGGAATCTCCTAAAAAATTAGTTGGCCCAACACATCTTTGTTTGGGCTCCGTTTCTACGGGACAAACTATAGTACAATCGGTACTATAGAAAAAAGCGAATTAAATAGATTAAGTTAATCGAAAAAAGCGATAAGCTTATTCTTTGTCCTGTCCTTAGGTCTTATGACCTTTACGTAACTTATCCTACTCATATTACAAAGTAATTTCATGAATAAATGGCCAAGTCTTAAGCAACTTCACTATCTTGTTACTCTTCACGAAACTCGTCATTTCAGTGATGCCGCAGATCGCTGCTTCGTCAGTCAATCTACGCTAAGTAAAGGCATTCAAAATCTAGAAGAACTCATCGGTTGCCCGCTCTATGAGAAGAAAGATAAAAAGAGCCCGCTAGTTTTCACGCAAGCAGGTGAGCTGGTGGTCAAGCACGGTCGAGAGCTACTAGCGAAAGGGCAAGATCTGGTTGAACTTGGAAATCTATGTAACGGGGATGCGATGCAAGGACAGCTGCGAGTCGGGTGTATTCCTACTATCGCGCCGTTCCTTTTATGTGATTTGGTACAAGAGGCCAACCAACGCTTTCCTCAACTTAATTTATTGTTACGTGAAGATACAACGACCAACCTATTGGCTGCGCTGCGTCATGGAGACTTAGATGTGCTGATTCTGGCTTTGCCTGTCGATATCGACAATATGGAAAGCCAAGTTGTTGGGCAAGATCCGTTTAGAATGGTGATCAGTCGTAATCAAGCTGATGGTATTCGTGTTCCGATTAAATACGATGACCTGCCCGACGAATCTGTATTCTTGTTGGAGAACGAACACTGTTTAACAGAGCATGCAGTCTCGGCTTGTAAGCTAACGGATAAAGAGAAGATAAACCCGTTCACAGCGACGAGCCTTCACACATTGGTGCAAATGGTCGCCAATGGCTTAGGAACCACCTTTATTCCTCAGATGGCGATCGACCATGGTTTATTGGAAAACCAGAATCTTGTTGTGATCGACCCTCCTGGGCAACAGGCCTACCGAGATATTGGCCTTGTCTGGCGACCAAGCTCTTCGCGTCGTGAGACATTCCATCAATTAGCGGATGTGGTTTCTGAGCTTCTATAATAATCCGCTTCGATAAAACCCCTCTGAGCGGCTTAATTGGCCGCTCTTCTTTATACCATTTCCGAGCGTTACTCTACTTCCGTTTCTTCTGGCTCGACTTCTTCTTGCAGCTCCAACAAATTGATCGCTATCGTGACAAAATCGCTGTCTGTAATAATGCCTACTAGTTCGTGGTTTTCTACGACAGGTAAACAGCCCACTTTATGTTTCTGCATATAGATAGCCGATTCTTTTAATCCTGCACGTGGCTCTACCGACATAACACTTTTGTGCATGATGTCGTTGAGGGGAGTAGCAAGAGTAAAAGATTGAGCTTGTGGGATGTTTTGTAGGCTGGATTCTTGAGCGGCTAGAACGTCTCGTTGTGTGACGACACCTAGTAGTTGCCTGTCGGAATCAACGACCGGAATATGGCGGATATCAAGTGCTTCCATCATGTGCTTAGCATCGGCCAGTGAGTGTGAGCGCAATAGGGTATGAGGGTTGCGAGTCATCATATCTTCAACCTTGATCATACGAACCTCCTTCTTTTTTATTTGTTGCTATTACTATAGTTTTTTATCCAAAAAATAACTGAGATCTGACGCATTCTTGGGTGAGTTTTATGCAACTAATTCTTTAGCTTGAGGAGGTGAATCAGTCGCATTATTTTACGCCTCTTTACAATAATCCAGTGCTGTAAACCTTGCTATTGCGGCTCGTGTGCCTATACTAGCCCACTGCGAAATTTTTAGTCGTGTTTGCGATGTGTTTCTGGTAACGATTGACTTACCGTAACGATTATCCAGCAACTACGATTTATGATTCGTCAACGGCACAAATCTCATCAACTAAGACAAGACTAGACACATGCAAGTTTCAGATTTTCACTTTGACCTACCAGATGAACTCATTGCTCGCTACCCTCAAGAGGAGCGTACAGCAAGCCGCCTACTTAAATTAGATGGCAACAGCGGTAACCTAGCTGATGGTTCGTTTAAAGACGTTTTAGACTTGGTTGAGCCAGGCGATCTTGTTGTTTTCAATAATACTCGAGTGATTCCAGCTCGTGTATTTGGTCGCAAGGCTTCAGGCGGTAAGCTTGAAGTTCTGGTTGAACGTATGCTTGATGAGAAAAGCATTCTTGCGCATGTTCGTTGTTCTAAATCACCGAAGCCGGGTACCAAGTTGTTCCTTGGTGAGAACGATGAATATGAAGCTGAAATGGTGGCGCGTCATGATGCGTTATTCGAAATCCATTTCACATCCGATCAAAGCGTTTTAGAGATTCTTAACAGTGTGGGTCACATGCCACTGCCTCCTTACATCGATCGTCCTGATGAAGATGCAGATAAAGAGCGCTACCAGACTGTCTATAATGAAAAGCCGGGTGCGGTTGCAGCGCCAACAGCTGGCCTTCACTTTGATGACAAGCTAATGGCTGACATGAAAGAAAAAGGTGTTGAGTTTGCTTACGTGACGCTTCACGTTGGTGCTGGTACGTTCCAGCCAGTAAAAGTTGATAATATTAACGATCACCACATGCATGCTGAGTACGTTGAAGTACCGCAAGAAGTGGTTGACGCCGTAGCTGCAGCAAAAGCTCGTGGCGGCCGTATTATTGCTGTTGGTACAACATCAGTTCGCTCACTAGAAAGTGCAGCGCAAGATGCAGTGAAGAAAGGCACCGAACTCGTTCCTTTCTTTGGTGATACAGAAATCTTCATCTTCCCTGGCTATGAATACCAGTTGGTGGATTGCTTGATTACCAATTTTCACTTGCCAGAATCAACGCTGATTATGTTGGTGAGTGCATTTGCTGGCTACGACAATGTGATGGGCGCATACGATCACGCCGTGAAGAGCGAATACCGTTTCTTCAGCTACGGCGATGCTATGTTCATCAATAAGAAAACGAGCTAAGTTAAGCTGGTTTAAGCGATACAAAAATTTACGGGTGCTAGCAGTAAGCTAGGAGTCGGGCAGGGTGTCTGTCTAATCTCTCGCAAGGAATACGCGACCGCTCCTCATAGAACCCACTAGACTGAACTTTTGTTTGGCCTAAGGTTCTGAATTAACAGTCAGATTGTTTCTCTGGCATATTGGAGGCTTCGTGAAATTAAAATACGAACTTAAAAAAACTAATAGCGGCGCACGTCGTGGTCAACTTCAGTTTGAACGCGGTACCGTTGAAACCCCAGCATTCATGCCTGTAGGTACTTACGGTACTGTTAAAGGTATGACACCTGAAGAAGTAAAAGACACAGGTGCTGAAATCCTATTAGGTAACACATTCCACCTATGGCTACGTCCTGGCCAAGAAATCATGAAAATGCACGGTGACCTGCACGATTTCATGAACTGGCACGGTCCTATCCTAACTGATTCAGGCGGCTTCCAAGTATTCAGCCTAGGTGCAATGCGTAAAATCACTGAAGAGGGTGTTCATTTCCGTAACCCTGTAAACGGTGACAAGATCTTCATGGACGCTGAGAAGTCTATGGAAATCCAAAAAGATTTAGGTTCAGACATTGTAATGATCTTCGATGAGTGTACGCCTTACCCTGCGACACACAAAGAAGCAAAAGACTCAATGGAGATGTCTCTTCGTTGGGCTGAGCGTTCACGTAACCACTTCGACAAACTTGAAAACCCGAACTCACTGTTCGGTATCGTTCAAGGTGGCGTGTACGAAGACCTTCGTGATGTATCCGTTAAAGGCCTAACTGAAATTGGTTTTGACGGTTACGCAGTAGGCGGCCTAGCAGTAGGCGAACCAAAAGAAGATATGCACCGCATTCTTGAGCACACATGTCCTCAACTGCCAGAAGATAAGCCACGTTACCTAATGGGCGTAGGCAAACCGGAAGACTTAGTTGAAGGTGTTCGTCGTGGTATCGACATGTTTGACTGTGTAATGCCAACGCGAAATGCACGTAACGGCCACCTGTTTGTGACTGAAGGTGTGATCAAGATCCGTAATGCGAAGCATAAAACCGATACAACACCACTAGATTCAGAGTGTGACTGTTACACTTGTAAGAACTACAGCAAGTCGTACTTACACCATTTGGATCGTTGTAACGAAATCCTAGGTGCTCGACTGAACACGATTCATAACCTGCGTTTCTACCAACGAGTAATGTCAGACATTCGTCAGTCTATCGATGAAGACCGCTTTGAAGAGTTCGTTGCAGAGTTCTACGCAAGAATGGGGCGTGAAGTGCCACCACTAGGTAAAGAATCTTAGTATTTCTTTTTTGCGAGCCCTATCTCTCTTCCGAGTGATGGGGCTTGAAAATAAAGGGATGCGACCCAATTAGACAAACAATTACGAAAATATAATAGAGGATGTTTTAAATGTTTATTTCTCAAGCTCACGCAGCAGCAGAAGGTGCACCAGCAGGCGGCGGTTTCGAAATGCTTATCATGCTAGGTATGTTCGCTGTGATCTTCTACTTCATGATCTACCGTCCACAAGCTAAGCGTGTTAAAGAGCACAAGAACCTTATGTCTTCTATGGGCAAAGGCGATGAAGTTCTTACAAGCGGCGGCCTAATCGGCAAGATCACTAAGATTGCTGAAGACAGCGACTACGTTGCTATCGAACTGAACGCAAACAACGAAGTAGTTATCAAGAAAGACTTCGTTACAGCAGTGCTACCAAAAGGTACTCTGAAATCTCTATAAACAGCTAGAGGATCCTCGCTGTGCTAAACCGTTACCCGTTATGGAAGTATTTGATGGTGGTGTTTGCCATCGCTATCGCTGCGTTGTACGCACTTCCAAATATATACGGTGAAGATCCGGCAGTTCAAGTTACAGGGGCGCGCGGCGCCTCTGTAGATATGTCTACGCTGGATGCTGTCACCAATGCTCTTGAAGCAGAAAACCTTTCTACTAAATCCGTTGCTCTCGAAGACGGTTCCATTCTTGTTCGCTTTAACGACACAGATACGCAAATTAGTGCCCGTGATATCATCACAGAAGCACTAGGCGATGACGTTATCGTTGCTTTAAACCTAGCGGCTTCAACTCCTAATTGGCTTGAATCTATTGGTGCTGCACCAATGAAACTTGGTCTTGACCTACGTGGTGGTGTTCACTTCTTAATGGAAGTGGATATGGACGCTGCGATGGAAAAGCTGGTTGGCCAACAAGAAGAAGCATTCCGTAGTGAACTTCGTGAAGAGAAAATCCGTTACCGTGCGATTCGCCCATCTGGTAAAGATGCGGTTGAAGTTATTCTACGTAACGAAGAGCAGCTTGCTGAAGCGAAATCGCTACTGCAATCTAAGCACCAAGATATGACGTTTGTAGATTCTGAATCTAACGGCCGTTTCTCTTTGGTTGCAAGCTTTACAGAGGTTCGTCTTCAAGAAATCCGTAACTACGCGGTTGAGCAAAACATTACCATTCTACGTAACCGCGTTAACGAACTTGGTGTTGCTGAACCTTTGGTTCAACGTCAAGGCTCTAGCCGTATCGTAGTGGAATTGCCTGGTGTTCAAGACACGGCTCGCGCTAAAGAAATACTTGGTGCTACCGCGACGCTTGAGTTCCGTGAAGTGGATAGCAGTGCTGACTTAGCCGCTGCCGCTTCTGGTCGTGCCCCTGCGGGCAGCGAAATCAAGCAAGATCGTGATGGTCGTCCTGTGGTACTTAAGAAGCGCGTTATTCTAGGCGGTTCAAGTATTACTGATGCAAGCTCAAGTGTTGATGAATATGGTCGTCCTCAAGTTAACATCTCGCTAGACAGCGAAGGTGGTAGCAAGATGTCTGCATTCTCTCGTCAGAATATCGGTAAGCTAATGGCAACGGTATTTGCAGAGTACAAAGACAGCGGTCGTAAAACACCGGAAGGTCGAGTTATCTTAAGTAAGCACGAAGAAGTGATTAACCAAGCGACGATTCAATCTGCGCTAGGCCGTAACTTCCGTATTACTGGTATCGATTCAACGGCTGAAGCTCATAACTTGGCACTTCTACTGCGTGCTGGTGCATTGATTGCGCCTATCTCGATTGTAGAAGAACGTACCATTGGTCCATCTATGGGTCAGCAAAACATCGATATGGGTATCATGGCGATGGTTTGGGGTATGGCTGCTGTAATGCTGTTTACGCTGCTTTACTACCGTAGCTTTGGTCTGATTGCGAACGTTGCGCTAATGGCTAACTTGGTGTTGATTATCGGTGTTATGTCGATGATTCCGGGGGCTACCATGACCCTACCAGGTATTGCCGGTATCGTATTAACGGTTGGTATGGCGGTTGATGCGAACGTTCTGATCTTTGAGCGTATACGTGAAGAGCTTCGAGATGGACGCAGTCCACAACAAGCGATTCACCAAGGTTACGCGAACGCATTCAGCACAATCGCCGATGCCAACATCACCACACTACTAACAGCAATCATTTTATTTGCTGTGGGTACGGGTGCTATCAAAGGCTTCGCGGTAACGCTGTCTATCGGTATCTTGACTTCAATGTTTACAGCTATTATCGGAACACGTTGTATCGTGAACCTGATGTATGGCGGCAAACGCGTTAAAAAACTGTCGATCTAAGGCTAGGAATTAATATGTTTCAGATTCTAAAAGCAGACAAAATGATCGACTTTATGCGTTGGTCAAAGGTTGCCTTTGTTTTTTCTATCTTGATGATTGGTACTGCTATCTTCACCCTAACAACGAAATCGTTGAACTGGGGTCTAGATTTTACTGGCGGTACTCTGATTGAAGTTGGTTTTGAACAACCGGCACACCTTCCTGATATTCGTAGTGCACTAGAAGCCGAAGGCTTTGGTGATGCAACGGTACAGAACTTCGGTTCAGCTCGTGATGTGATGGTTCGTTTACGTCCACGTGATGGCGTAGCGGGCGAAACGCTTGGTAACCAAATCCTTTCTGCAATTGAGAATGGTACTGGTGAGCAAGTTGAAATGCGTCGTATCGAGTTCGTTGGTCCTAACGTGGGTGACGAATTAACAGAAGCGGGTGGCCTTGCTATCCTAGTTTCTCTTATCTGTATCTTGATCTACGTATCAGTGCGATTTGAATGGCGTTTGGCTGCGGGTGCAGTATTAGCACTGGCGCACGACGTTATCATCACTCTGGGTGTGTTCTCTCTAATGCAAATTGAGGTCGACCTTACTATCGTAGCAGCTTTGCTAACGGTCGTCGGTTACTCCCTCAACGATACCATTGTTGTATTCGACCGTATTCGTGAGAACTTCCGTAAGATGCGTAAGGGTGAAGCACCTGAAGTACTGAACAGCTCAATCACACAAACATTGAGCCGTACATTGATCACTTCTGGTACCACGTTATTCGTAGTTATCGCACTGTTCGTTCAGGGCGGCGCTATGATTCACGGCTTCGCGACTGCACTTCTATTGGGTATTACGGTTGGTACTTACTCTTCTATCTACGTTGCATCTGCACTAGCTATGAAGTTGGGTATTACGCGTGAACACCTAATGCCACCACAAGTGGACAAAGAAGGTGAAGAGTTTGACGAGATGCCTTAGGCCTTGGCTTAATATGTTTCGCTAAACCAAAAAAACCGCTAGGCAACTAGCGGTTTTTTTACGTCTGTATTTTGTCGATAAGCTCTACGTAATTTATCGGCGAATTGAGCTGCACATACTGTCACTAAGAGCCGCCATTCTCGTATCTCGTCTCAAAACGTAGATACAAAAAAGCCTCGCTATATAGCGAGGCTTTGGAATTTCGATGCGCCCTTGAAATAGGGAGCGTTAACGTAAGGTCTGAATTACTTCAGCATACCTTCGTTAGCGTTCTCACGAACGTGCTTAAGAATAGACTTAACGCCACGTGCGCTTGAAGCAACAACATTACCAGAAGTCATGTAATCAGTACCGCCAGCAAAGTCAGTCATGATTGCACCAGCTTCACGAGCGATTAGATCGCCAGCTGCTAGATCCCATGGCTTAAGGCCAAGCTCTAGGTAACCATCAACACGGCCAGCTGCTAGGTAACATAGGTCAAGAGCAGGAGAACCTGTACGACGGAAATCAGCACAGTCGATGAATAGACCAGAGATGATCTTCATGAAAGATTCAGAGTGTTGTTTTTGCTTGAATGGGAAACCAGTCGCTAGAACAGTACCTTGAAGGTCTTTTAGTTGAGTAACACGCATACGAGCGTTGTTAAGTTGAGCGCCAGCGCCACGTTGAGCTGTGAATAGCTCGTTTAGCATTGGGTCATAAACACAAGCAACTTCTGTACGACCGTTCATGCGAACAGCGATAGATACAGAGAAGTGAGGGAAACCTTTTACAAAGTTGTTGGTGCCATCTAGTGGGTCAACGATCCATTGTACATCAGAGTCTTTACCTTCAGTCAGGCCTTTCTCTTCAGAAATAATGCTGTGCTCTGGGTAAGATGCTTTGATTGTCTCAATGATCATGTACTCAGCTTCTTGAGCAATGTTAGTAACGTAATCGTTGTTACCTTTTAGAGACGATTCGATCTTATCAGTTGTTTCTAGAGATTTAGCAATATGGTTGCCAGCTTTACGCGCAGCGCGTATAGCAATGTTTAGCATTGGATGCATATGGTTTTTCCCACAAGATGTTAAAGAACAATTTAAAGCGGCGGCGAGTATACCAAAGTTTTATCAAAAGGGAAGTGGTTATTTTTTGAACTCTTGGTTTCACATTACGCGAAGGGTCTGACCATTTTACTTTGCTATGTGTTAATATCTCGCGATTATTTTTAAAGTGGTGTCATATAGCATGTTAGACAATGTAAAAGTCGTTCTGGTTGGTACGTCTCATTCGGGAAATATCGGATCAGCAGCTCGCGCAATGAAAGTGATGGGTTTGAGTCAATTAGTTCTTGTAGACCCTCAATGTCAAGTTGACGAGCAGACCTTAGCACTGGCTGCGGGTGCAGGTGACATCGCAGAAAACGCGACTATCGTTTCTACACTAGACGAAGCCGTAAAAGACTGTGGTTTAGTGGTTGGTTCGAGCGCTCGTTCACGTACGCTTGAATGGCCAATGCTTGAGCCTCGTGAGTGTGGACAAAAATTTGCAATTGAAGGTCAAAAGCACCCAGTAGCATTAGTGTTCGGCCGAGAGCGTACTGGCTTAACTAACGATGAGCTTCAGAAGTGCCACTTCCATGTATGTATCCCAGCTAACCCTGAATACAGCTCACTAAACCTAGCAATGGCAGTACAGACTCTGAGCTACGAAGTGCGTGTAGCTCACCTTGATATGGTCGCTAGCCAATATCAACCACAGCAACAAGATGAGTACCCTCGTCACGAAGAACTAGAAATGTTCTACGAGCACCTTGAAAAAGTGATCATTGATACCCAATTTATCTCTAAGGATAAGCCGGGTCAGGTGATGAATAAGCTACGTCGTCTGTTCAGTCGAGCTCGTCCAGAGCTGCAAGAGATCAACACTCTACGCGGCATTTTGACTTCAATTGAGAAGAGCAAAAACGACAAATAAAGCCCGCACAAACCCTAAGGGTGAATACCTGACTAAAATAGTCAACTAAATACTTGACCAATTTAGTCGGGTATGGGAAGATTCCAACCACATAAACAATGTGGATACGGTGTGATATGAAACTTACATCTAAAGGAAGATATGCGGTAACAGCTATGCTAGATGTAGCACTGCATTCGCAAAAAAGCCCAGTTCCTCTGGCTGATATTTCAGAGCGACAAGGCATCTCGTTATCTTACTTAGAACAGCTATTTTCTAAGTTACGTAAAGCTGGCTTAGTTGCTAGTGTTCGTGGTCCTGGCGGTGGTTACCGTTTAGGTGCTGAAGCGAGCGACATCGCTGTCGGAACTGTAATTGCTGCAGTAGACGAATCAGTTGATGCAACTAAGTGTCACGGTCGAGCAGATTGCCAAGGTGGCAGTCGTTGTTTAACTCACACTTTATGGCGTGATTTAAGCTCCCGAATCAGCAGCTTCTTAAACGACATTACGCTCGGTGAGCTAATGAAAGATAACGAAGTTTTAGAGATTTCTGATCGTCAAGATATCGATCTTGCGGTTAATAATGGTTTTGCACATAAAAATACGAGCACTACAACGATTAGTGCAGCACCTCACGGTGTTAATGCCCGCTCTTAGCGGTCAGTTTTTACATTGGAGTAGAAAATGAAACTGCCTATTTACTTTGACTATTCAGCTACATGCCCAGTCGATCCACGTGTTGCTGAAAAAATGGTTCAGTGCATGACGATGGACGGTAACTTCGGTAACCCTGCATCTCGCTCACACCGTTACGGCTGGCAGGCAGAAGAATCAGTAGATAATGCTCGTGAGCAAATTGCCGATCTACTAAATGCAGACCCACGTGAGATTGTTTTCACGTCAGGTGCTACAGAATCAGATAACCTTGCTATCAAAGGTGCAGCGCACTTTTATGAGAAGAAAGGTAAGCATGTAATCACGTGCAAAACAGAACACAAAGCGGTTCTTGATCCATGTCGCCAACTAGAGCGTGAAGGTTTTGAGGTGACATACCTTGAGCCAGAAGCTAACGGCATCATCGATCTAGACAAGCTACAAGCTGCAATGCGTGAAGATACTGTTCTAGTTTCTATCATGCACGTAAACAACGAGATTGGTGTAATCCAAGATATCTCTGCAATCGGCGAATTATGTCGTGCACGCAAGATCATCTTCCACGTTGATGCGGCGCAGTCTGCGGGTAAAATCCCACTAGACGTAAAAGAGATGAAAGTTGACCTTATCTCTATGTCTGCACACAAAGCATACGGCCCTAAAGGCATCGGCGCTTTGTACGTTCGTCGTAAGCCACGTATTCGCCTAGAAGCGCAAATGCACGGTGGCGGTCATGAACGTGGTTTCCGTTCTGGTACTCTTGCTACTCACCAAATCGTGGGTATGGGCGAAGCTTTTGCCATCGCTAAACAAGACATGCAGAAAGATTACGATCACGCACTAGCACTTCGTGAGCGCCTATTGAAAGGTGTTCAAGATCTAGAAGCGGTAACCGTAAACGGCGACCTAGACCAACGTGTACCACACAACCTAAACGTTAGCTTCGCTTTCGTTGAAGGTGAGTCTCTGCTTATGTCTCTAAAAGACCTAGCGGTATCATCAGGTTCTGCATGTACATCAGCAAGCCTAGAGCCTTCATACGTTCTACGTGCTCTTGGTCTGAACGATGAACTGGCACACAGCTCAGTACGTTTCTCATTCGGCCGTTTCACAACGGAAGAAGAAATCGACTACGCGATTGCACAAATTCGTGTAGCGGTAAACAAATTACGCGACATGTCTCCTCTATGGGATATGTATAAAGAAGGGATTGATTTGAACACTGTTGAGTGGGCTCATCACTAATCTCACGGAAATAGAGGATTCGAGGTAACTATCATGGCATATAGCGAAAAAGTAATTGATCACTACGAAAACCCACGTAACGTAGGTTCGTTTGATAAAGAAGACCCAAGTGTAGGTAGCGGCATGGTTGGCGCACCAGCTTGTGGTGACGTAATGAAACTGCAAATCAAGGTAACGCCAGAAGGCATTATCGAAGATGCAAAATTCAAAACTTACGGCTGCGGTAGCGCAATTGCTTCGAGCTCACTAGTAACAGAGTGGGTTAAAGGTAAAAGTATTGATGAAGCAGCGGCTATCAAAAACTCTGAAATCGCAGAAGAGCTAGAGTTGCCACCAGTGAAAGTTCACTGTTCAATTCTTGCTGAAGATGCAATCAAAGCAGCAGTTGCGGATTACAAAAAGAAGCGTTAATCGTTTCATTAAGTAATCACAAAAAATAAGCAATATTTGGGAGCATCCTTTGTGCTCCCCCTGAGTTCTCAATTTATATAAAACACAAGGTTGTAGTATGGCCATCACCATGACAGATACGGCAGCAAGCCGAGTTCAAGCTTTCCTAGATAACCGAGGTAAAGGTATCGGGTTGCGCTTAGCGGTAAAAACTACTGGCTGTTCGGGTATGGCGTATGTACTGGAATTCGTTGACGAGCTTAACGAAGAAGACGAAGTGTTTGAGCATTCAGGTGTTAAGGTCATCATTGATCCAAAGAGCCTAGTTTACCTAGACGGTACTGAGCTTGATTACGTAAAAGAAGGCCTAAACGAAGGTTTTGAATTCAACAACCCTAACGCGAAAGGCGAATGTGGTTGTGGTGAGAGCTTCAACGTATAAACGCTTCAATCGTTAAGCGTTTATAGTGAGCGAAGAATAAAATTAGGCTCTGATTGAAGAGCCTAAACTTAGGACCACCGTTACATGAATCATTTCGAATTATTTGGGCTACCACTTCAGTTTCAACTGGATGGTAGCCTTCTTTCTTCTCAGTTTAGAGATCTGCAACGCCAATTCCACCCTGATAAATTTGCCACAGCTTCTGAGCGTGATCGCCTATTAGCCGTGCAAAAAGCTGCGCAAATCAATGATGCGTATCAGGTATTGAAGAATCCAATCAGCCGAGCTGAATACCTGTTAGTACAACATGGTGAGGATATTCGAGGTGAGCAGCAGACCCTGCAAGATCCTATGTTCCTGATGGAGCAAATGGAATTGCGTGAAGAGCTTGAAGACATCGCCGACAGTTCTGATCCTGAAGATGCTTTGTTTGCATTTGAAGGAAAGGTTAGCAAAATGTATAAACAACAATTAAGCGCTATCCAACAAGAACTAGACAGTGAGGCTTGGTTAGAAGCTGCAGACCGAGTAAGAAAGCTTAAGTTTATTGCAAAATTAAAGAATGAAATCGAGTTAGTTGAAGATCGTCTGATCGGCTAGTTCGTATAACAAGGACACATCCATGGCACTACTTCAGATTGCAGAACCAGGGCAAAGCGCCGCTCCTCACCAGCACAAGCTTGCTGTGGGTATTGATTTAGGTACAACAAACTCATTGGTTGCAGCAGTGCGCAGTGGTGAGGCGAGCACACTGGTTGATCAACAAGGTCGCAGTATTCTTCCTTCCGTTGTTCACTATAAGTCAGAGTCGTACACGACTGGTGATGAAGCTCGTGCAAATGCACAGACTGATCCTAAAAATACCATTATCTCAGTTAAGCGACTAATCGGTCGTTCACTGTCAGATATTCAACAGCGATACCCATCTCTGCCATATCAATTTGAAGAAAGTGATAATGGTTTGCCTGTGATTCGCACAGAGCAAGGTAACAAGAACCCAATTCAAGTATCTGCAGACATCCTGCGAGCGCTAGGTCAACGTGCTGAGTCAACACTCGGTGGTGAGCTATCTGGTGCTGTTATTACCGTTCCTGCTTACTTTGATGATGCACAGCGTGCTGGTACGAAAGACGCAGCGCAACTTGCTGGTCTTCACGTGTTACGTCTTCTCAATGAACCCACTGCCGCTGCGATTGCTTACGGCTTGGATTCTGGTAAAGAAGGAGTCATTGCTGTTTATGACTTAGGTGGTGGTACGTTTGATATCTCTATCCTACGCCTATCTAAAGGTGTCTTCGAAGTTTTAGCAACAGGCGGCGACTCAGCATTAGGCGGTGACGACTTTGACCATTTAGTTGCAGATCATTTCCAAGAGCAAATGGGCTTATCAGAGCTTACAGCAGAGCAGAACCGTATTCTTCTAGACGCCGCAACGGAAGCGAAGATTGGCTTATCTGAAGCGGAAAGCGTTGATGTTGACGTATTAGGTTGGTCTGGTTCATTAACTCGTGAAGAGTTTGAAGAGATCATCAAACCGCTCGTTAAGAAAACACTGCTTTCATGCCGTCGCGCACTAAAAGATGCGGAAGTAGACGCGGATGAAGTACTAGAAGTTGTGATGGTCGGCGGTTCAACTCGCACATTACTTGTACGTGAAATGGTCGGTGACTTCTTTGGTCGTACGCCACTAACCAGCATTAACCCTGATGAAGTGGTTGCGATTGGTGCATCAATTCAAGCGGATATCTTAGTCGGTAATAAGCCTGACTCAGAAATGCTACTACTTGACGTTATCCCTCTGTCTCTTGGTATTGAAACCATGGGTGGCTTGGTTGAAAAGATCATCCCTCGTAACACCACGATCCCAGTTGCTCGCGCACAAGAATTTACCACGTTCAAAGACGGTCAAACTGCAATGACAGTACACACCGTGCAAGGCGAGCGTGAGATGGTTGACGACTGTCGTTCACTGGCTCGATTTGCTTTGAAAGGCATCCCGCCGATGACTGCAGGTGCAGCTCATATTCGTGTTACTTACCAAGTAGATGCTGATGGCCTGCTATCGGTTACCGCAATGGAGAAGAGCACTGGCGTTCAAGCTGAAATCCAAGTTAAGCCATCTTACGGTCTGAGCGACAACGAAGTGGCTAGCATGCTGAAAGATTCGATGACGTTTGCAAAAGAAGACATGCAAGCGCGTGCTCTTGCTGAGCAACGCGTAGAAGCAGATCGCGTTATCGAAGGCCTTATCGCTGCAATGCAAGCCGACGGTGACGAGCTACTTGATGAGCAAGGCAAACAACAACTTGTTCAAGCGATTGAAGCACTGATTGAAGTGCGCAATGGCGATAATGCTGATGCCATTGAACTAGAAATTAAGAATACCGACAAAGCGAGCCAAGACTTTGCTTCTCGTCGTATGGATAAATCAATTCGTGCTGCACTGTCAGGTCAGTCAGTCGATAATATTTAATAGTTAGAGAATAGATAAACATGCCAAAGATTATTGTTTTACCTCACGAAGATCTATGTCCAGAAGGCGCTGTTTTAGAAGCAAAAACTGGTGAGACGGTTCTTGATGTTGCACTGAAGGCCGGTATTGGTATTGAACACGCATGTGAAAAATCGTGTGCATGTACAACATGTCACGTTGTGATTCGTGAAGGTTTTGATTCTTTAGAAGAGAGTGATGATCTAGAAGACGACATGCTAGATAAAGCATGGGGCTTAGAGATGGAATCTCGCCTTGGTTGCCAAGCTAAAGTGGCTGATACGGATCTTGTTGTAGAGATTCCAAAGTACACGTTGAACCTGGCTTCTGAAGACCATTAAGAACCAGTTCTCAGTCATGGCTAATACAGCTATGACTGAGAGAGTTATTGCTTAGACAAACATACTAAGAAAACTGGCCTAGAATATAGATCATAAAGGTGACAGAGCGTCGCTGATAAATATAAGGAAGTGTTATGAGCTTGAAGTGGATTGATTCGCGAGATATCGCAATTGAGCTATGTGATTTGTACCCTGATACTGATCCTAAAACGGTACGTTTTACCGATCTGCATCAATGGGTGCTAGAGCTTGAAGAGTTCGACGACGAGCCTAACCACTCGAATGAGAAAATCTTAGAGGCTATTATTTTGTGCTGGATGGATGAGATGGATTAATCCTCTTGTCTGATGATTTGGTTGCGAGTTGGTATCAGTCCAATATAAAACGCAGCCAAGTTAACAATTCTTACTAAAAAAAGCGGACCTTATGGTCCGTTTTTTTATCAAAATGACATTTTCCTCCTACATAATGCTAACATCAGTGCGCTAATAAAAAATAATCAGAATCACACACCCAAAGTGGTTCATGACAAGGAGAAATCATGTCTACACAGATGTCAGTATTTTTAAGTCAAGAAGCTGCCCAGCCTCAGTGGGGAGCAAGAGCTATTTTATCGTTCTCAGAAGCGGGAGCGACAATTCACATTGGTGAAGGCCACGATCTAGGCGCAGTTCAACGTGCGGGTCGTACGCTTGACGGACAAGGTATCGCATTCGTTTCACTTCGTGGTGAAGGTTGGGATCTAGAAAGCGTTTGGGCTTTCTACCAAGGCTACCGTGGACCAAAGAAAAAGAATGCATTGGAATGGGATGCACTTTCAGAAGCCGATCAAACTGAGCTTGAAGCTCGTATTCGCGCAACTGACTGGACGCGTGACATTATCAACAAAACCGCTGAAGAAGTGGCACCTCGTCAACTTGCGACCATGGCTGCTGAATACATCAAGTCAGTGGCGCCAGCGGGCACTGTTAAAGCGAAGATCGTTAAAGACAAGGATCTACTAACCGAAGGTTGGGAAGGCATCTACGCGGTTGGCCGTGGCTCTGAGCGTACATCAGCAATGCTGCAACTGGACTTCAACCCAACAGGCGACGAAAATGCACCTGTATTTGCTTGTTTAGTCGGTAAAGGTATTACGTTCGATTCGGGCGGTTACAGCATCAAACCAGGCCAATTCATGACTGCAATGAAAGCTGACATGGGCGGCGCAGCAACGATTACTGGTGGTTTAGGTCTGGCGATTGAACGCGGCCTGAACAAGCGCATCAAGCTTATTCTATGTTGCGCAGAGAACATGATCTCTGGTCGCGCATTGAAGCTTGGCGATATCATTACCTACAAAAACGGTAAGACCGTTGAGATCATGAACACTGATGCGGAAGGTCGCTTGGTGCTGGCTGATGGCCTAATGTACGCAAGTGCACAAAGCCCTGAGCTGATCATCGACTGTGCAACGCTAACAGGCGCGGCTAAAAACGCACTAGGTAACGACTACCACGCACTATTAAGCTTTGATGATGAGTTATCTCACCAAGCGCTAACGGCGGCAAACCAAGAGAAAGAAGGCCTATGGCCATTGCCTCTTGCTGATTTCCACCGTGGTATGTTGCCTTCAAACTTTGCTGATCTTTCAAACATCAGCACTGGCGATTACACACCGGGTGCAAGTACAGCAGCGGCATTCCTTTCTTACTTTGTAGATGACTACAAAAAAGGTTGGATTCATATGGATTGCGCGGGTACTTACCGTAAGTCAGCAAGTGACAAGTGGGCGGCAGGCGCAACGGGTATGGGCGTTCGCACACTGGCTCGTCTTCTTATCGACCAAGCAAAATAATAATAAGGATGAGCGGTATTTTGTGCCGCTCATTCATAAAGCTCAGATCGAAAGATCTCAGCAATTTCAGTATTTAATAACAAAAAAATGAAGTGAAGGAATCCCTATGGCTCTAGAAAGAACGTTCTCAATTGTTAAGCCGGATGCAGTTAAGCGTAACCTTGTTGGTGAAATCTACCACCGTATCGAAAAAGCAGGCCTAGAAGTTATTGCTGCTAAGATGGTTCGTCTTACTGAAGAGCAAGCGAGTGGCTTCTACGCTGAACACGAAGGCAAAGAGTTCTTCCCAGCTCTTAAAGAGTTTATGACTTCTGGTCCTATCATGGTTCAAGTGCTTGAAGGCGAAAACGCTATCGCTCGTTACCGTGAGCTTATGGGCAAAACAAACCCAGAAGAAGCGGCATGCGGCACTATCCGTGCTGACTACGCAATCAGCATGCGTTACAACTCAGTACACGGCAGCGACAGCCCTGAGTCTGCAGCTCGCGAAATCGAATTCTTCTTCCCAGAATCTGAAATTTGCCCGCGCCCGGCTCAATAATCGGCACTGCAAATTATTCTAAAGGCTTCACTTCGGTGAGGCCTTTTTTGTAAGTGGATTTTACGCTCTCGATAATCAATTTAGTCGTCATTCTCGAAAGCGACGAAGGAGCGTAATCGGGAATCTGTTTTTGCTATTGGAGATTCCAGATACTTCGTTCCTCAGTTCTGGAATGACGGGGAGTTTGGGAGCCACAATCTCGCGGCAAATATTGCGAGCTGTTGGTGAGTATTCACGTCATTCCCGAAAGCGACGAAGGAGCGTAATCGGGAATCTGCTTTTTGTTATTGGAGATTCCAGATACCTCGTCCCTCGGTTCTGGAATGACGATGTATTTGGGGTGTCACGATCGCATGGCGATGAATGGAAAGTTACTGAGTAAGTCTTCACGTCACTCCCGATAGCGACGAAGGAGCGTAATCGGGAATCTGCTTTTTGTTATTGGAGATTCTAGATACCTCGTCCCTCGGTTCTGGAATGACGAGGTATTTTGGGGTATGACGATCGCATGGTGATGAATGGAAAGTTACTGAGGAAGTATTCACGTCATTCCCGATAGCGACGAAGGAGCGTAATCGGGAATCTGCTTTTTGTTATTGGAGATTCTAGATACCTCGCCCCTCGGTTCTGGAATGACGAGGTATTCGGGGCGTCACGATCGCATGGCGATGAATGGAAAGTTACTGAGTAAGTCTTCACGTCATTCCCGAAAGCGACGAAGGAGCGTAATCGGGAATCTGTTTTTGTTATTGGAGATTCCAGATACTTCGTTCCTCAGTTCTGGAATGACGGGCTTTGAGGAGTTGATGACCTGACGGCGATGAATAGCGGGGCTACAATTTCGAGCTAAGTATTAGTGATCTGTTGGAGATTATTTACGTCATTCCCGAAAGCGACGAAGGAGTGTAATCGGGAATCTTTTGTTTAAATTGGGTAATCTCAGGCCGATAAATACAATGGTTTAAATTTTAATCGCTTAAGTTTGAATGTCTTAATAAACACAGGGTTTTACAATGCTTGTTGAAGTTGCGTAAAGCCTGTACAATTCGCGCCCTTAATTATTGTTCCGTCATTGAGAGGCATCATGACCACAGCTAAAGTCAATCTACTCGATTTTGATCGTAAAGGTCTTCGTAAATTTTTCACAGAAGAACTGAATGAGAAAGCGTTTCGAGCAGAGCAAGTGATGAAGTGGATTTATCACTTCGGTGTCGATGACTTCGAACAAATGAACAACATCAACAAAAAGTTACGTGAGAAACTTCAACGTCGCTGTGAGATTGTTGCACCTGTTGTTTCTGAAGCTCAACACTCTTCAGATGGCACAATTAAATGGGCGATGAGCGTTGGCGACCAAGACGTTGAAACGGTATACATCCCAGATGGTGACCGTGCGACGCTATGTGTCTCTTCACAGGTTGGTTGTGCACTTGAATGTAAGTTCTGTTCTACAGCTCAACAAGGCTTTAACCGTAACCTAAAAGTTTCAGAGATTGTTGGCCAAATCTGGCGCGCATCTCGCGAAATCGGCTTAGAAAAAGAAACCGGTCGTCGTCCAATTACTAACGTTGTAATGATGGGTATGGGCGAGCCTCTATTGAACATGAAGAACCTAATGCCATCATTAGAAATCATGCTTGATGATCTAGGTTTCGCACTGTCTAAGCGTCGTGTAACCGTATCAACTTCTGGTGTTGTTTCTGGCCTTGACCAAATGACAGACAACATCGATGTAGCATTGGCTATTTCTCTACATGCACCAAACGATGCACTACGTAGCCAAATCATGCCGATCAACGACCGTTGGGATATCCAAGACTTCCTAGCATCTGTTCGTCGTTACATTGCATCGTCAAATGCTAACCGCGGTAAAGTAACGGTTGAGTACGTGCTATTGGATCATGTGAATGATGATATGGACCACGCACGTGAACTTGCAGAGCTAATGAAAGAGACGCCTTGTAAGATCAACTTAATTCCATTTAACCCTTACCCGGGTTCGCCTTATAAGAAGCCAAGCAACTCTCGTATTGATCGCTTCCAAAAAACGCTGATGGAATACAACTACACAGTAACGGTTCGTAAGACTCGTGGCGATGATATTGATGCCGCGTGTGGCCAATTAGTCGGTGATGTTATTGACAGAACCAAGCGTACTAAAATGCTTAAAGCAGCCTCTGAAGCGAACTTGATTGCCGGTGGTGTGATTGAAGTCAAAGCGGTATAAAACGCGATTAGAACCTAAACAAGCCAGAAGTCTTACTTCTGGCTTGTTGCTTTTCTGGGGTACAGTTTTTGATTTTTTGGACTTCTTGCCCACGCTTTCTTACATTTTTCGTCAAATTTTGGACAAAACCATGAGCTGACGGTAAATTTTGTTTAAAGTGTTTTTGCCTTGTAATGGCATTAGCTTATGATTAACTAATCTTAAATTAATTTAAGTGCTCGCTTGCTACTGATCATCAATATGTCTATTTAGGTTGGCTACTTGATAAACTAGCTTCCTGAGAAGGTCATCCATAACAAATGAATGATGTTCGCCTTTAAGGGTTGATGATTTAGATAGCAGGAAAAATTCCACATAACGTGGGTTGTTAGATTGAGCTTAAACGACAATAAGAAAACGCTCTCCTCAACCTGCGATAATACTTTAGAAGTTCACTCTCTATGAACACAGAACAAGATACACAAGCGCAAGAAAACGTAGCTCCAGCTTTGGAAGCGGGAACGCTGCTTAAGAACAAACGAGAATCTCTTGGTTTAACGCAAAAGCAGATTTCTGATCGCTTGAAACTTCGCGTTACGCTGATCCAACAAATTGAAGAAAACCAATTCGAGTCAGATCAAGTGGCGACGTTTATGCGTGGCTACATTCGTTCATACGCGAAATACGTCAATCTTGACGAAAAAGTCGTATTGAGTGCGCTGCATCATGCCGGTGATGCTCAGCATCAAGAGCAAGAAATGCTGAGTTTTTCTCGTAAGACCAAAACCGAGAAGCACAACAGCCGTATTATGATCCTGACTTGGAGCATTTTTGCGGTCATTGCGGGTATCTCCTCACTTTGGTGGTGGCAGAACCAACAACAAGATACCCTATCTCAATCTTTAGCGAATACTGAAAGCTCAGAAGAACTAGCGGTAGAAGAATCACTGGCCCCTGAATTCACCTCTTTAGAAGTGATTGAAGCTGAACAAAACGAAGCGGGTGCTTCTGTTGTTGAAGGTACTGAAGGCCTTGCTGCGATAAGCGATGCGGAAGATAGTTCCGATGCTGTTACTCCAGCTGACGAAACTCCGGCACAGCAAGCAACAGAGACAGAAACAACTGCTGAAGTTGCTGCTAATGCAGAAGCGGTAGAAGCAAACACTGCTCCTGAAGCTGTGGCTAACGAGCTAGTAATGCAGTTCTCTGCTGATTGCTGGATCCAAGTAAAAGATGCAACGGGTAAAACCCTGTCGACTGGCATCAAAAAAGCAGGTCAGTCGTTAAATCTATCAGGAACTGCGCCATATAAAGTGATTCTAGGTGCGCCAGAAGGCGTATCAATGACATTTGCAAGTGAACCTGTCGACCTTTCTGGGTATACTTCAGGCAAAGTAGCTAGAATAACCTTACCTTAGAGTTAATATGCAACACGAATCTCCTATTATTCGTCGCAAATCAACCCGTATTTATGTGGGTGATGTGCCGATCGGTGATGGTGCACCAATTGCTGTGCAATCCATGACCAACACAAGAACAACAGATGTAGCCGCGACCGTTGCTCAAATTAGAGCTCTGGAAAAAGTTGGCGCTGATATCGTTCGCGTATCTGTACCGACTATGGATGCCGCTGAAGCCTTTAAGCTAATCAAGCAGCAGGTCTCTGTTCCTTTGGTTGCTGATATTCACTTCGACTACCGTATCGCACTTAAAGTGGCTGAATACGGCGTTGACTGTCTGCGTATCAACCCAGGTAACATCGGTAACGAAAGCCGTATCCGCTCAGTTGTTGATTGTGCACGTGATATGAATATTCCGATTCGTATTGGTGTTAACGGCGGTTCTCTTGAGAAAGAGATCCAAGAAAAATACACAGAACCTACAGCAGAAGCGCTTGTTGAATCAGCAATGCGTCATGTCGATATCCTAGACCGTCTCAACTTTGATCAATTCAAAGTCAGCGTTAAGGCGTCTGATGTATTCCTAGCCGTCGGTTCTTACCGTTTGCTTGCTCAGCAGATTGATCAACCTCTTCACCTTGGCATTACCGAAGCGGGTGGTGCGCGTGCAGGCTCTGTGAAGTCAGCGGTAGGTTTAGGTATGCTTCTTTCTGAAGGTATCGGCGATACGCTGCGTATCTCGCTAGCGGCTGATCCTGTTGAAGAGATCAAAGTTGGCTTTGATATTCTTAAATCTTTGCGCATTCGTTCGCGTGGCATCAACTTCATTGCGTGCCCGAGCTGTTCTCGTCAAGAGTTCGATGTTATTAACACCGTTAATGCCCTTGAAGAACGCCTAGAAGACGTGATTACTCCAATGGATGTGTCAATCATCGGTTGTGTGGTTAACGGCCCTGGTGAAGCTGAAGTGTCTCACTTAGGTTTAGCTGGTAGTGCTCGTAAGAGTGCCTTCTACGAAGACGGTAAGCGTCAGAAAGAGCGCTTCGACAACGATGACCTTGTCGACAAACTTGAAGCTAAGATTCGTGCAAAAGCGTCAGTGCTTGATAAAGCAAATCACATTGATGTAGAAAACTTAGAAGATTAATACAACGCGATGGGGTGTGATTGTCTATTCGCACTAACACCTGGTCGTGAGAAATTACGGAATAAATACTGTGGCTAAAAATATCCAAGCAATTCGAGGCATGAACGACTGCCTTCCAACTCAATCACCACTGTGGCAGAAAGTAGAAAGCGCAGTTAAAAACGTGGTGAGCGCATACGGTTACAACGAAGTACGTATGCCTATCGTTGAAGAGACAAACCTATTTAGCCGTGCAGTTGGTGAAGAGACAGACGTTGTTTCTAAAGAGATGTACACCTTTGACGACCGCAATGGCGATAGCCTAACGCTGCGTCCAGAAGGCACAGCAGGTTGTGTACGTTCATGTATTCAAAATAGCCTTATCAACCGTGATGAACAGCGCCTATGGTACATGGGCCCTATGTTCCGTCACGAGCGTCCTCAAAAAGGTCGTTACCGTCAATTCCACCAATGTGGTGTTGAAGTGTTTGGCCTAGACGGTCCAGACGTTGACGCAGAACTTATCATGATGACAGCACGTCTATGGCGTGAGCTAGGCATCGATAAGCACGTTCGCCTAGAGCTGAACTCAATCGGTTCTCAAGAAGATCGCGTAAGCTACCGCACTGCGTTAGTGGCTTTCCTTGAGCAACACATTGATGTGCTTGACGAAGACTGTAAACGTCGCATGCATACTAATCCTCTACGTGTACTTGATACTAAGAACCCTGATGTCCAAGCTATCTTAGGTGACGCACCTCGACTATCTGAATATCTAGGTGAAGAATCGAAGCAACATTTTGCTGGTTTGTGTGAACTTCTTGACGCTGTTGGTATCGAATACCAAGTTAATGAGCGTCTAGTACGTGGCCTAGATTATTACAACCGCACCGTATTTGAGTGGATCACAGACAGCCTTGGTGCTCAAGGTACAGTATGTGGCGGCGGTCGTTACGATGGTCTTGTTGAGCAACTAGGCGGTAAAGCAACCAATGCAGTTGGCTTCGCAATGGGTCTAGAGCGTCTGGTTCTTATGATGGAAACGCTAGAGCTAACAGAAGTTCGTCGTAGCGTTGATGTATACGTAGTTGCTGCTGGCGAAGGTACTATGATCGCGGGCATGCAGTTAGCGAATCAATTACGCGACACCGTTGAAGGCGTGCGTGTAATGAACCACTTCGGTGGTGGTAACTTCAAGAAGCAATTCAAACGTGCTGACAAAGTAGGTGCTGTTGTGGCACTGGTACTTGGTGAGAACGAAGTTGCTGACAATACAGTTGTGCTAAAAGATCTGGTTGGCGGCGAGCAAGAAACCGTGTCTCAAACGGAAGTTGCAGAGAAAGTTGCTGCGCTAATCTAATTAGCCATTGAGCAAACGCTCATAATGAATACTAACGTCAGCACTATGCTGGCGTTTAAAGAATTAAAGAGGACAGGAAGTGGAACTTTACGATAGCGAAGAGCAACAAGTTGAAGCCATTAAAGATTGGTGGAAAGAGAACGGTAAAGCCGTAATCTTTGGTGCGGTTATTGGTTTAGGTGGTCTATTTGGCTGGCGCTATTACCAAGATTCAGTAGTTGAAGCGCGTGAAGTAGCTTCAGAAGGCTACACCTCTGTAATTTCAGCTCTTGATACTAAGGGCGTTGATGCTCAATCTGATATTCAAGCTTTCATCGACGCAAACAAAGACGCTGAGTACTCAGTACTTGCTGCTATGCAATTAGCAAAAGTACAAGTACAAGCGGGTGAGCTAGCAGCAGCACTTGAACAGCTAGAGTGGGCAAAATCGGCAACTAAGGACGCGGCACTTGCGCCACTACTTACTTACCGTGTTGCACGCATCAAAGCTGAGCAAGGTGAATTTGACGCAGCATTGACTGATCTTGCTGCTATGACAGATGAATCTTGGAAAGGCCGTGTTGCTGAACTGCGTGGTGATATCTCACTTCGTAAAGGTGACACTGACGCAGCATACAGTGCTTACACAGAAGCACAGCAAGCTGTTGACGCTAGCCAAACGCTTCAAATCAAACTTGACGACCTAGCTAAATAAGGCGCTTTGAATGAAGAAGATGTTTCCAAAAGCGGCGTTGTGTGCGATTGCTCTTGGCCTACTAGCTGGCTGTGCGGGTGAAGAAGACACCGTAATCATGGCTCCAGTACCAACGGTAAACAGCGAGTTCACTCCTAGTCAGGAGTGGTCTACGTCGGTTGGTGATGGTGTTGGTCACTACTTTTCAAAATTAACGCCAGAATTGGCTTACGACAAAGTGTTTGTTGCAAGCCGTGAAGGTATGGTTAAAGCGCTTGATCCTGATACAGGTAAAGCGCTGTGGAAAGTCGATCTTGAGAAAGACGTACTGGCTCGTTTATCGGGTGGCCTAACGGCGGCTTACGGTAAAGTATTTGTTGGTTCTGAAAATGGCGAAGTGATCGCACTGGAAGAATCGACCGGTGAAGAGCTGTGGCGTGTATCAGTAAATGGCGAGGTGCTTGCATCCCCAGCAACTGATAGCAACATGGTCATTGTTCATACCAGTCGCGGTATGTTGATCGCGTTAGATCAAGCAAGCGGCGAGCAAAAATGGACCATCAGTACGGAAGTACCAAGCCTAACACTGCGTGGCGATAGTTCGCCTGTTGCGGTTTCTGGTGGTGTATTCTGGGGTACAGCAAATGGTCGTCTAGCTGCGGCTATCGTTGACCGTGGTCAGCTTATTTGGCAACAACCAGTAGGCACGCCAAAAGGTGCAACGGAAATTGATCGTTTGGTTGATGTTGATGCATCTCCAATTGTTCTTGGTGGCACACTGTATACCGTAGGTATCAATGGTCAGCTGATTGCTATCGACCTTCGTTCTGGTAAGCCAGTTTGGAAACGTAACTACTCATCAGCGATTGATTTAGCAAGTGATGGCAGCCGTTTGTTCGTTGTTACCGACAAAGATCATGTGGTTGCGGTTGATGCGCGTAGTGGTACTGAACTTTGGAGCACTCCATTGTTAGAAAACCGCTTACTGACAGCACCTGCTATTATTAATGGTTATGTAGTCGTAGGTGATACAGAAGGTTATCTGCACTGGTTAGATCGTTCATCGGGTGAGTTTGTTGCACAACAGCTTGTCGATGATAGCGGCTTTGCGGTTGCACCAATTGAACTGCCTGAAGGCTACTTAGTGACGACTCGCAATGGCGATGTAAAGAAACTAACGATTAGCCAATAAAAGCGTGATATAATTCACAGTCGGCTCCTGGTTGGTAACAGCCAGGAGCCGTTTTGTTGTTAAAAATTAATAAACCGTGTGGTTATAGGTAAGAGTTTAAACTTGCGAACAAGTGCTTACCTATAACTACATTTAGAGAAGAAATTGTAGAGGTTGTTATGGTACCTGTTGTTGCTCTAGTAGGGCGTCCGAACGTAGGTAAATCTACGTTATTTAACCGATTGACTCGAACTCGTGATGCATTGGTTGCGGATTTCCCTGGCTTAACGCGTGACCGTAAATACGGTCATGCTCATTTTAGCGAGCATGACTTTATTGTTATTGACACTGGCGGTATCGACGGTACTGAAGAAGGTGTTGAAACTAAAATGGCTGAACAGTCGCTAGCTGCGATTGATGAAGCTGATGTCGTTCTATTTATGGTAGATGGCCGTGCGGGTCTAACACCTTCAGACGTGGCGATTGCTAAGCACCTACGTCAACTAGAAAAGCCTTCAATGCTAGTAGTAAACAAGGTTGATGGTATCGACCCTGATGCTGCAAGTGCTGACTTCTGGCAACTAGGCGTAGAAGACATGTACCAAATCGCTGCGGCGCATGGTCGTGGTGTTACTGCACTTATTGATCTTGCTCTTAATCCATTCGCTGAAGCGCTAAAAGCTGAGAATGGCGAAGTAAGCGATTTAACTGAGTTTGAAGACGAAGAAGAAGAGCAGGTTGAATTTACAGAAGAAGAAGCTGAAGCAGAATTCAAGCGTCTTCAAGATCAACCGATCAAGCTAGCGATCATTGGTCGTCCTAACGTAGGTAAATCAACGCTAACTAACCGTATTCTTGGTGAAGAGCGTGTGGTTGTTTACGATATGCCAGGTACGACTCGTGACTCTATCTACATCCCAATGCAGCGTGATGAGCGTGAATACGTTCTCATCGATACTGCGGGTGTTCGTCGTCGTAAAAACATCAACGAAACGGTAGAGAAGTTCTCAGTGGTTAAAACACTGAAAGCGATTGAAGATGCTAACGTTGTACTGCTGCTTATCGATGCTCGCGAAAACATCTCTGATCAAGATCTAAGCTTGCTAGGCTTTGCGTTGAACGCTGGTCGTTCAATTGTTATTGCGGTAAACAAGTGGGATGGCCTAGATAACGACGTTAAAGAACGCGTTAAGAAAGAGCTAGACCGTCGCTTAGGCTTCGTTGATTTCGCACGTATTCACTTTATCTCTGCACTTCACGGTACAGGTGTTGGTCACTTGTTTGAGTCAGTACAAGAAGCTTACAAGTCAGCGACGACTCGTGTTGGTACTTCTGTTCTAACTCGTATCATGAAGATGGCGACTGATGATCACCAACCGCCTATGGTTCGTGGCCGTCGTGTGAAACTGAAATACGCGCACGCTGGTGGCTACAACCCACCGATTATCGTTATCCACGGTAACCAAGTTCGTAACTTGCCAGATTCATACAAACGATTCTTGATGAACTACTACCGTCGTTCACTAGAGATTATGGGTACACCTATTCGCATTCAATTCCAGAACAGCGAGAACCCATTTGAAGCTAAGACAAACAAGCTAACAATTTCTCAAGAACGTAAACGTAAACGTATGATGAGCATGGTTAAAGGTCGTAAGTAAACCTTTCCAATAGATTTGATACCCGAGCCTGTCTCGGGTATTTTTTTAAGCAAAATTCACGTTAAGCCATAACAATACGTTTTTATCATCATGGCTCAACGAATCAGACTAGATTCCAAAAGAAGAACGATATGACTACTAGCGATTTGATTACACCTGCGTCAGCAATCACACCAACCATCACTCAATTTTGTCATCAGGCTTGGCAGCTCAATGCTAAAGCGCTGTACGTTGAAAGCGACGACAGCAAAACTTACCTGATCACCGACTTAACACCTTTCCACCCAGTGAGTCATATTTGGCCAGATCACCCTGCAGACCAAGGTTTTGTGAATGGCGGTGACGTGCAATATCCCGTTGAAGACTGTCTTGTTGGTGCAATAGAACAATCTACTGGCAAGCTTCATATCGCAGCAGATATCCCTGTTAAGCGTGATACAGAAGGGTGGGCGTTTGTGGTTGTCCACCAGCTACCCGCATCTGCTTCTATGATTAAGGTTAGCGACGAAGTCGTGTTGTCGGTTGATAAAGAGTACCAAGCCAGTTTGAGCCGTGGTCACAGTGCTGGTCACATCGCTTTCCTAGCCTTGAATAAAGTATTGGCTGAAAGCTACTGGCGTAAAGATGCGGACAGAAAAGATCCGCTTGGCAGTTATGACTTCAATAGCTACGCACAAGTGACGAGCTTTGTGACTCCAGAGCTGTGTACCGATAAGTATCGTTTAGGCAAAACCCTCAAGAAGCGCGGTTTGAACGTTGCAGACATGCTAGCAAACCTTGATGGCATTGAAGCCGACATCAACCAAATGATTGCGGGCTGGCTTGCAGAGCCGACGCCAGTTGCGATGCGACTGGAAGGCGAGGCATTAACAGACTCTCGCTATTGGGAATGGCAGTTGAATGCCGACACTTTAGTGTCTATTCCGTGTGGTGGTACTCACATTGAGAACACCTCAGAGCTTAAGGCATTGTCCGTTAAGTTAACCCAGTTAGATGACCAGCATATTGAAATGCTGACGCATGTAATTCGATGATTTAGACTACAGATCGAAATAGCTTGTGCTGTTTATTTTGATTTTTACATGTAACTTTTAATATAAATAACTATTTAAAATTGAAATGCAGCACATGTAACTTATGCTTTCGGTGTGTGGTGATATAAATATTCTTTTTGGGGTAGATCGCTGATCAAAATAGATAAAGCGAAAGATCAACCTATGATCTTCGATTGTGTGTCGTACTAATTTAGTGTGTTATTATTAACCAATAACAAGCTTGCATAAGAACAAGCTGTACCCGATTACACAATTGAAAGCCTTAGTGAATGGAACAACAATTTTTATTAGAAGGCCATCGAGCCGTCAATAGTTTGCTGCGGAAGCTTGCGCTTGGGATGGATCGCAAAGATTTAAATCACAAGATTATTCAGCTTACCGAGCAGCTTTTTGGGCAGCGAATGGCTTCAATTCTACTGCTCAACTCAGAGTCTAAAACGTTACACCTTGAATATGCCCCAAACCTGCCTGATTTTTACAATCAACAGATAGAAGGGGTAGGAATTGGTGCGGGGATAGGCTCTTGTGGCGAGGCAGCTGCGCTTAAGAAAGCAGTGATGGTCTCTAACATAAATGCGCACCCAAACTGGGCACCTTTTTTAGCCCTCACAAATCAAGCGAATTTGCATGCCTGTTGGTCGGTCCCCATTATCTCGTCACGCGGTAATGTGTTGGGTACCTTCGCTATTTATAGTCAGTACATCTCTGAACCACATGAATTTGAGCTCGAGATCTTAGAACTACTGGCCTCCCTGTACTCGGTAGCACTTGAAAAGTTCGAGTTGGAGAATCAGCTTAACTTTTTCGCTAATCGGGATTCTCTGACTCATTGTTTGAATCGTCGCGCACTGTTCAATGAAGCCGAAAAAGTCTTGGCTAAGCGATGTTTTTCAGAAAAGGTGATGGCGTGTCTGTTTGTGGATGTCGATAAGTTCAAATCAATAAATGATACCTATGGCCACAGTTTCGGTGACGATGTGTTGCTGGCGGTTGCCGAGGTTCTTGATGAGGCAACCACAGCATGTGCCAAGATAGGCCGTTATGGTGGCGATGAGTTCGTGGTGTTCTCTTGCTTTGATGATCAAGAAAGCGTTGTTAGCTTCTACCACAGCTTAGAGAAAGCACTGCAACAAGCGCTTTATATCAATGACGTGCAGTTTTCAGTGAGTGTCGGGCTATCTTGTGACAAAGATCCTCAAGGATTAGACCAGTTGATCGCACAAGCTGATAAGAACATGTACCAAATCAAGCAAGCCAAGTCCCAGCAGTAGTAGATTGTAAAAATAGTCGTAAATTAGGAAATGCTAATGAGTGAAAATATCTGCCCTAAATGCCAGTCTGAGCTAGCTTGGGATGGCAAGTATCACTGTGAAAGTTGTCAGGCTCACTTTACTAAAGTTGGGTTTTGTCCTGAGTGCAGCAGCCAACTTGAGAAGCTTCAAGCCTGTGGTGCGGCGAGCTATTTTTGCAACGGTGATTGCAACGAGTTGAAGTCTAAATCGAGAGTAAAATTCGAATTTCAACCAGCGGAATAGCCTTAAACTACATGGTTTGAACGACTATCGGTGATGTTATACCAGAGACTCAATACTAGGGCGTGTTGACCTTTCGCGGTTAAATTTTGTTCGAGATAAAAGCGTTTTAATCGCGGCGAGGGAGAAGTAGCCTAGTCATTCTAAGCAAATCTCCCTCAACAAAGAGTAAAACGCTTTTAGCCGAACCCTTCGGGCAGCGTTTGCTGGTCATTTCTACTACGTTATCGGCTTCTCATGTAGGCTAGCTACACATCAAAGCCTCTGCCTTGTATAAATACCCAGCAACTCGCTGCAAAAATCAGCTCGAAAGATCAACATGCCCTAAAGTGTTGGGTCTTTTTTGTATCTGAAGAACAGGAATGTGTCATCTTGGTTCATTCCCACCGTCACTGCACCAGTATGAAACATAGTTACATGATTGCTATGCACTCTATTGGTGTGAGTTTCTTTTAAATTCTATTAATACAATTACTTATAAATAATTTCGCTGGTTTATAAGTTTGGCACTCTTCTTGTAACTCTGTAATTGAATAACAAAAATACAATTATGGAGTAATATCATGAACAAGGTGTTCAATTTATCGCTAGCTGCACTGTGTACAACACTTTCATTTTCTTCTGCAACAGTGTTTGCTGCTGATGAGACCATCAAGGTCGGTGTTCTACACTCACTCTCTGGCACTATGGCGATTAGTGAGACCACGCTAAAAGATACCGTGCTAATGCTTATCGAAGAGCAGAACAAAAAGGGCGGTTTGCTTGGTAAGAAGCTAGAGCCTGTTGTGGTTGACCCTGCGTCAAACTGGCCGCTATTTGCTGAGAAAGCGCGTGAGCTTATCGAAAAAGAGAAAGTGGATGTGGTGTTCGGTGGTTGGACATCGGTATCACGTAAATCGATGCTGCCTGTTTTTGAAGAACTCAACAGCATCCTTTTCTACCCAGTACAGTATGAAGGTGAAGAGTCTTCTAAAAACGTTTTCTACACCGGTGCCGCGCCAAACCAACAAGCGATCCCTGCAGTGGATTACTTGATGGAAGAGCTTGAAGTTGAGCGCTGGGTACTTGCAGGTACCGATTACGTTTACCCACGTACTACCAATAAGATCTTAGAAGCTTACCTCAAAGATAAAGGTGTCGCAGAAGAAGACATCATGATCAACTATACGCCATTTGGTCACTCTGATTGGCAATCTATCGTTTCAGACATCAAAAGGTTCGGCGAAGCAGGCAAGAAAACCGCTGTGGTTTCTACTGTGAACGGCGATGCGAACGTACCTTTCTATAAAGAGCTCGGCGCTCAAGGCATTTCATCTGAAGACATCCCAGTTATTGCATTCTCTGTTGGTGAAGAAGAACTGTCAGGTATGGACACGGAACCACTGGTAGGTCACCTAGCGGCATGGAACTACTTCATGAGTGTTGATACCGAAGCCAATGAAGAGTTCGTTGAAACGTGGCAGTCGTTCATCAAGAGTGAAAAGCGTGTCACCAATGACCCAATGGAAGCGCACTATGTTGGCTTCAATATGTGGGCTCAAGCGGTCACTAATGCGGGCACAACCGATCCTGAATCTGTGCAAGATGCCTTGATTGGTGTGTCTGTTCCTAACCTTTCTGGTGGCTACTCAACCATGCTGCCAAACCACCACATCACCAAACCAGTACTGATCGGTGAGATCCAAGACGATGGTCAATTCGACATTGTTTGGGAAACCACAGGTCTCGTTGCGGGTGATGCTTGGTCGAGCTACTTACCTGAATCGGCAAAACTGTTCTCTAGCTGGTCGAAGCCATTCTCATGTGGTGCGTTTAACGTCGAAACGAAGAAGTGTTCTGGCGGTAACTAGAGCGTCAATTCAGGAATATTGAGCCTTGTCTTTAGTCAATATAGCTAAGGTAAGGCTCACTACTTCTCAGGTAACAATAATTATCCACGTATCCATCAAGTAAAAATAACAATATCTAGCTCGATGGACTAAGGAAGCAGGGATGAAAAACGCATTAAACGTATTTAAGGCGCTGTTGCTCATGGCAGTCAGTGCTCAGTTGGCTTTTGCGGGAATAACGGATGAAGCTAGCTTTACCAAGGCGCTAGTTGGTAAGAAAACATCGGATAAAGAATTAGCTATTGATTGGGTGATTGAGACGCAAACGGAAGATGTGTCGAAACCTATTCTGGATGGTTGGTTAAATGGAAACCTTTACTATTTTGGTGATAAACAGAGCGAGCAGTATAAACAGCTCTACCTCATTCAAAGCATCAAAACAGCGACGTCAGCTCAGTCAGTATGGGATGATTCAACGCTGAATATCGAGAATGCGAGACAGTTTAAAAAGGTTCGCGTGAATAACAAACTTCGCGGGATCTTGCGCGGGGAAATTGCTTCTATTGGACTGAACAGCAGTAATCCTGATGTGCGTTATAAAGCTGTTTTGGATCTACTAGGGACTAAAGACGCTGACATCATCGAACGCATAGCTGAACTCAGAGCCAACGAATCAGAGGGCAAAGTGTCAGAACTGATGGACCTCTCATTGGCTATTTATAGCTCCCTTGATAAAAGCGCAACCATTGAAGAACGAGTCATGTCGATTGAGCGAGTTGGTGACTTCAAACACTCGGTCGTTCTGAAAACACTGAATCAACTGTTAAACACTGAGCAAGATCCAAGCATTACCGTTGCAGCAGAACGTGCGATGGATAGCTACCAACAAAGCCAAGCACTCTATTCGGGTGTAGAAACCGTATTCTTCGGTTTGAGCTTAGGCTCGGTATTGGTACTGGCAGGCATTGGCTTAGCGATTACCTTTGGTGTGATGGGCGTTATCAACATGGCTCATGGCGAGCTGATCATGATTGGCGCTTACACCACCTACGTATTGCAGTTGTTGATGCCGAATCATATTGGCCTAGCGCTGATACTTTCCATTCCAGCGGCATTCATTGTGTCTGGCTTAGTGGGCATTGCGATTGAGCGAAGTGTGATTCGTCATCTTTATGGTCGCCCATTGGAAACCTTACTCGCGACCTTTGGTATTAGCCTGATCTTGCAGCAAGCCGTTCGCTCGATTTTCTCTCCTTTGAACCGCTCAGTGAGCACACCTGAATGGATGTCTGGCGCACTTCAATTGAACCCAATGTTGTCCCTGACCTACAACCGCCTTTACATCATTCTCTTCTGTGGTTTGGTGTTTATGGGCTTATTGATGGTTCTGAAAAAGACACCACTAGGCTTGCAGGTTCGTGCTGTTTCTCAAAACCGTGGGATGGCTCGTGCGATGGGTATTCGTTCTGAGCGAGTTGATGCGATGACCTTCGGTTTAGGCTCTGGCGTTGCGGGTGTTGCAGGAGTGGCACTTTCTCAACTGACCAACGTTGGCCCTAATATGGGACAGGCGTACATCATCGATTCGTTCATGGTGGTGGTATTCGGCGGTGTTGGCAACCTATGGGGCACGCTAGTCGCAGGCTTAAGCCTTGGTCTGTTCAATAAGATTTTAGAACCATGGGCTGGTGCGGTTCTCGCCAAGATTCTGGTACTGGTTTTCATCATTCTATTTATTCAAAAACGCCCACGCGGACTCTTCCCGCAACGTGGTCGTGCGGCTGAAGGTTAAGGACAACATCATGCAGTCAAAATCATTTGTACTTTCGGCGATGCGTGGTGACAAAGGTGGCCAACTGACCATCCTTGCCATTCTTGCGGCCGTTATTCTTATCCCACTGGCTAACACCATGTTGCCAAGTGGGCATCCGCTTCATGTCGAGACTTTCACTATCTCGCTGATGGGCAAATACCTGAGCTACGCAATGTTGGCGTTGGCGCTCGATCTTGTGTGGGGCTATCTCGGAATATTGAGCCTCGGCCACGGTGCTTTCTTTGCGCTTGGTGGTTATGCGATGGGCATGTACTTGATGCGTCAGATTGGTGACCGTGGGGTTTATGGTGATCCAATCCTGCCTGACTTTATGGTGTTCCTTGATTGGTCTGCGTTGCCGTGGTTCTGGCAGGGCTTTGATCAGTTCTGGTTTGCTTGTCTGATGGTGGTGCTAGTGCCGGGCGCATTGGCTTACTTGTTTGGTTATTTAGCTTTCCGCTCTCGTGTGTCCGGTGTGTATCTTTCTATCATGACTCAGGCGTTAACTTACGCATTGATGCTGGCATTCTTCCGCAACGAGATGGGCTTTGGTGGCAACAACGGACTGACAGACTTTAAAGACATCATCGGTCTGAGCTTGCAAAGTGATGCGGTCAAGATAGGTCTGTTTGTCGCGACTGGTATTGCGCTTATTCTCAGCTACATCGCTTGTCGTATGGTGGTGACCAGTCGATTAGGTCGTGTGGCATTAGCGATTCGTGATACGGAATCACGCACTCGCTTTATGGGCTACGACGTCGATGGCATCAAGCTGTGGGTGTTCGTTCTTTCTGCGGTTATCGCGGGTATTGCCGGGGCTTTATATGTTCCTCAAGTTGGCATCATTAACCCGGGAGAATTTGCTCCTCTTAACTCGATTGAGATTGTGGTTTGGGTAGCCTTAGGCGGCCGTGCCACTCTGTTTGGCGCCATTGTCGGTGCATTGATCATCAACTACGCCAAGAGCTGGTTTACGGTTGAGTTCCCAGAGGTGTGGTTATTTGCTCTGGGTGGACTCTTCGTACTCTCGACCATGTACTTCCCACAAGGTGTGATTGGCTTTGTCAGTGAAAAATGGCAGCAGCTGCGCAAGGCATCAAATGGGAAAAACCAAGATAAAGATAAGGATGATCAGCACAAAGCCAAGGAGGTAATTGCATGACCACATTTAATAGCGTAAAGGAATCGGTTCAGGCGTTCACTCGTCGAGACGAAGTCTTTGATTACCTCAAACCCGATATTCATCCTGCCATCGATACTCGTCATAACGTGCTGTTGTATGTCGAAGGCGTCAATAAAAGCTTCGATGGTTTCCAAGCGATAAACGACCTCAACCTCTACATCAAAGAGGGAGAGCTTCGCTGCATCATAGGTCCTAATGGGGCAGGTAAAACCACCATGATGGACATCATCACAGGTAAAACTAAGCCGGATACTGGCGAGGTGTGGTTGGGTTCGAACATCAACTTATTGAAGATGAACGAAGCCGAAATCGCCAATGCAGGCGTTGGGCGTAAATTCCAAAAACCGACCGTGATTGAGTGTTTAACCGTGTGGCAGAACCTTGAATTAGCCATGGCCGGTGACCGCTCAGTGTGGGCGACGTTCACTGCTGTGATGTCTGGTGAACAGAAAGACAAACTGACCTCTGTGCTTGAGCTGATTCATTTAAAAGACGAAGCGGCGAATTTGGCAGGTAACCTGTCTCACGGGCAAAAGCAGTGGTTAGAGATCGGCATGTTATTGATGCAAAACCCTAAGCTGTTGCTGGTGGATGAACCCGTGGCAGGTATGACTCACCAAGAGATGGACCGCACCTCTGAGTTACTTAACTCACTGGCAGGCAAGCACTCTGTGGTCGTGGTTGAACACGATATGGATTTCGTTCGTTCTATCGCCAGCCATGTCACCGTGCTTCATCAAGGTCATGTGTTGGCTGAAGGCACCATGGATCAAGTGCAGGCTCACCCTGAAGTTAAACAAGTTTATCTCGGAGAATAGGATGTTAGAGGTTAAATCAGTTAATCAATATTACGGTGAGAGCCACACGCTGTGGGATTTGGATATGCAGATCCCAGAAGGTAAATGCACGGTGTTAATGGGGCGAAATGGCGTCGGTAAAACTACGTTGCTGCAATGCATCATGGGGTTGGTTAAGGTCGAAAGCGGTGACATCTCATTATCGGGCGAGTCGCTTCTGAAAACCGATGCTGAAGATCGTGCTCGCCAAGGCATCGGCTATGTGCCGCAAGGTCGTCAGATCTTTCCGATGCTTACCGTTCAAGAAAACCTAGAAGTAGGCTTACCGATTCGAGAAAAGGGCGACCGTAAGATCCCAGAGTTCATCTTCGATATATTCCCAGTATTAAAAGAGATGCTGCATCGTCGCGGTGGTGATTTATCTGGTGGTCAGCAGCAGCAACTCGCGATTGGGCGTGCGCTGGTGGTTAATCCAAAGCTGTTGATATTGGATGAACCGACAGAAGGTATTCAGCCCAATATCGTGCAAGAGATTGGTGACATCATTCGCATGCTCAACGAGAAGATGGGGCTCACCGTCCTGCTTGTTGAGCAGAAGCTGCCATTTGCGAGAAAGGTCGGTGACCGATTTTGCATTCTCGACCGTGGTCGTCAGGTAGCAGAAGGTGAAATGAAAGGGCTCAATGAGTCTTTGATTAAGGAGTACCTAACCGTATGAGCTCTCTATATTCTTCGAGTGAAGCAATAAACACTTCTTTAGCGGGAGTGTTGTCTCTGAATGAGACCATCGAACAAGATATCCGAGACGGTTGGCAAGCGAGCTTAAGCCTCACTTTTGTCGACCGCGGTGATAAAACCGTATTAAAGAATCGTCAGCAGTCTGGTCCGCTTGCGGTGCAGCGTCCCTTGTATCCTGATGGGGAAACGTGTCACACCTACTTACTTCATCCCCCCGGCGGAGTGGTAGGTGGTGACACACTTAATATTGAAGCGACCATCGAAAGCGGTGCGCATGCGTTGATCACTACACCCGGTGCGACCAAGTTTTATCGCTCAAACAACAAGTACGCCAAGCAGAAGCAGACCTTACGAGTGAAGAAAGATGCACGCTTGGAATGGATGCCGCAAGAGAACATCTTTTTCCCGAATGCACACGTTCGTTTAGACACTGAAATTCGCCTAGAAAAGGGTGCACAATTTTGGGGTTGGGAGATGCACTGTTTTGGGCGTCCTGCACAGAATGAGGGATTCGAGCATGGTCACCTCGTTGGAAAAACTGAAATCTATCTTGATAATCAAAGGCTTCTGACTGAAGGTTTTAATTTTCACGGTGGCGATAAGTTAATGATAAATATGGGGTTACTTGATTATTCAATGATGGGAACCTTTTATATCACTTCAAATGAGAAGCAAGATTTAGAGTTGGTACAGAGCTTGCTCTTATCTATTACACAGCAAGCTTCACAGCAATCAGTTACATCAAAAACGTCGAGTGAACCCACATTAATATTGGGTGCGACTCAGATAGAAGGATTGATTGTGGTGCGAGCCTTGGGTAATTGGAGTGAAGACATCCTCCAGGCCTTTGGTCAGATATGGCAAGCAACTCGCTCTCATTTATGTGGTACGACTCCTGATTTACCAAGGATTTGGGCGACTTAGCGATTAGTCCTTTTTGTACCTAGGGTGACTTCCGACCCTAGGTACATTTTTTCAAGCTTGCTGTGATTGAATCCCACTTACTGCTCATGCGTTTTTGAGCAATAAGAAAACAACACTAACAGCGGGCGGCTAAATGGAATTAACACCAAGAGAAAAAGATAAGCTACTTATCTTCTGCGCAGGAATGCTGGCACAGCAGCGCAAACAAAAAGGCTTAAAACTCAACTATCCAGAATCTATCGCACTGATCAGCAGTGCCATTCTTGAAGGTGCCCGCGAGGGAAAAACAGTTTCAGAATTAATGGATTTTGGACGCACACTTCTTACTGTCGATGACGTTATGGAGGGGATCCCTTCTATGATCCCTGATGTACAAGTCGAAGCCACTTTTCCTGATGGCACCAAGCTGGTGACCGTTCATGAACCTATCGTCTAGGGAGAAGTAATATGGCTGGTTCCACAAAACAATACTCAGGATTCGTTCCCGGAAAAGTAGAAACCGCACCCGGTGACATCACTCTCAATGAAGGCCGCGACACAACGTCCGTTAAGGTACAAAACATTGGCGATCGTCCTGTTCAAATTGGCTCTCATTACCACTTCTATGAAGCAAACCCATCACTGATCTTTGACCGAGAAGCCACTAAAGGTTTTCGACTCAATATTCCTGCTGGTACTGCAACCCGCTTTGAACCGGGTCAGTCGCGCAGCGTCGAGTTAGTGCGTTACGCCGGTAAGTTAGAGATCTATGGCTTCCAAGGAAAGGTGATGGGCAAGCTCTAAGCGCTCCCACGGAATAATGAAAATAACAAAGGATTGAACATGGCGACGATATCCAGACAGGCTTATGCCGAAATGTTTGGGCCAACAGTCGGTGACCGAGTGCGTCTTGCTGACACTGATTTATGGCTAGAAGTTGAAAAAGATTATACCGTATACGGCGACGAAGTGAAATTCGGCGGCGGCAAAGTTATCCGTGATGGACAAGGGCAAAGCCAACGTCCAAGTGCCGAAACGCCAGATTTGGTGATCACCAACGCGATCGTGTTGGATTACTGGGGCATCGTAAAAGCGGATGTCGCCATCAAAGATGGTCGCGTTCAGGCATTGGGTAAAGCGGGCAACCCAGATGTTCAACCGGGCGTTGATATTGTGATTGGCCCAGGCACGGAAATTTTAGCCGGTGAAGGTTCAATCCTGACTGCTGGTGGTATTGATTCACACATCCACTTTATCTGCCCACAACAGATTGAAGAGGCGCTGGCATCCGGTGTGACAACCATGATCGGCGGTGGCACGGGGCCAAATACCGGCACCAACGCGACCACATGTACGCCGGGGCCTTGGAACATGCACCGAATGCTGGAGTCACTCGATCAATTCCCGATGAACTTTGGTTTGTTAGGCAAAGGCAATGCAAGTCAGCCTGAAGCATTGCGTGAACAAGTCGCTGCTGGAGCTGTGGGTTTGAAGTTGCACGAAGATTGGGGAACAACCCCCGCTTCAATCGATACCTGCTTGAGCGTTGCTGACGAGATGGACGTACAAGTCGCGATTCATACCGATACCTTGAATGAGTCTGGCTTTGTTGAATCAACACTTGGCGCAATTGGCGACCGAGTGATTCATACCTACCACACTGAAGGTGCGGGCGGTGGTCATGCTCCCGATATTATCCGTGCGGCAGGTGAACCCAACGTTCTGCCTTCATCAACTAACCCAACACGACCTTACACGGTTAATACGGTCGATGAGCACTTAGACATGTTGATGGTGTGTCATCACCTTTCACCGTCGATTGCCGAAGATGTCGCGTTTGCTGAATCGCGTATTCGCCGTGAAACCATTGCCGCAGAAGACATTCTTCATGACTTGGGCGCGTTCTCGATGATCGCCTCGGATTCTCAAGCGATGGGACGAGTGGGCGAGGTAGTAACACGTACTTGGCAAACCGCACACAAGATGAAAGTGCAGCGTGGCAGCCTAAAAGAAGATTCAGACTACAGCGATAACTTCCGTTTAAGACGCTATGTTGCTAAGTACACCATCAACCCAGCGATCACTCATGGTATGTCTCATGAAATCGGTTCTATCGAAGCAGGGAAATTAGCAGATTTAGTGTTGTGGAAGCCCGCTTTCTTTGGCGTGAAACCAAGCGTGATTTTGAAAGGCGGCATGATCGCCATGGCGCCGATGGGTGACCCAAATGCTTCAATCCCAACCCCTCAGCCAGTCCATTACCGCTCTATGTTTGGTAGCTACGGTAAGGCATGTCAAAACACATCAATGCTGTTTGTCTCTAAGGAAGCCAAAGCGCAGAACATTGATAAACAGTTGGGTCTGCAGAGTTTGATTGGCGTAGTAAGTAACTGCCGAAATATCAGCAAAGCCGACATGAAGCTCAATGATTGGATGCCGAAGATTGAGGTGGATTCTCAGACGTACCAAGTACGCGCCGATGGTGAATTGCTGACCTGTGAGCCTGCTGAAGAGCTGCCAATGGCTCAGCGGTACTTTCTATTCTAAGCCTTTGACTAAAGAATCTTATTTTAGTGACCCTATTTTGAACGTTATAAATCTCACAAGGAGATTGAGGTAATAGCATGATTGAACTGACTCAACTGAATACTCAAATACAAAATGCACCGGACGGCTATTTGAGCCTGCCGATCGATAGCCGCATTAAAAGCCGCCTTAAGGTGATGCTAGATGACGGGCGCAATGCAGGGCTGTTTCTACCTCGAGGTCATATCTTGCGTGGTGGTGAACAACTTTCAAGTGAATGTGGTTTAGTCGTAGAAGTGAAAGCTGCACCTGAAACTGTTTCGACTGTTTACTGTGAAGACCCACATTTGCTAACGCGAGTGGCGTATCACCTTGGCAACCGTCATGTTCCGTTGCAAGTGGAAGCGGGTTGGGTTCGTTACCAACACGACCATGTTTTGGATGAAATGGTTGAAGGTTTAGGCGCGAAGGTGACTAGCGAGAAACAACCGTTTGAGCCAGAAGGCGGCGCTTATGGCGGTCGCTCAGGTGGACATCATCACCATCATTAATCGAGTCATTTGAGACTCTCCCATTTATAGATACAACCACGATATTAATAATTATAAACGCAAGGAACTCGCGATGAACTTTAAAACAGCAGCAGGCTTATGCACTTTCACAATAGCTTCTCTAACAACATCAACGATGGCATTGGCTCACCCGGGGCACGGTTCGCATTCGGTTCATGAGTCTCACTCATTTATGTCTGGCTTAACTCACCCTGTGACAGGTATGGATCATCTGATCATGTTGATCGCTTTCGGTCTGTTAATTGGCGCACTTTCATTTTCCACCAAGACAAAAGCCGCTCTGATTGGCGGCGGGTTGGCGTCTTTGGTGGTAGGACTTATCGCAGGCCAAGCCTTAGGTTTCTCTGTAATTGTTGAACCTGCAATCATCGCTTCTCTATTCGTTGTCAGCCTATGTTTATGGCACGTGTTCTCACCATCGACTAAGCGTGTGAACAGTGTATTAGTAGCTTCGATTGGCATGTTGTTTTTCCATGGTTATGCGCATGGCGTTGAAGCGGCAAGTAACCTAACTCAGTTTGCAACCGGTATGAGCATCACTGCTTTGGCTTTGATGGTTATCGGTGCTTTTGTTGGCCGCGCGGTTTACTCAAAATGGATGTCGGTTGGTGTGGCTTCAGCAAGCGCACTATTACTGCTAGGCGCGTAAGCTCTCGAACTTATTTGACTCTAGAAGACTGAGGGCACGGTTATGACCACAACAGAAAATGTCGCCATCTATCGTCTGTTTCAATTGATCAGTCCGTCATTGCCGATTGGTGGGTTCACTTACTCGCAAGGTTTAGAGTTAGCGGTTGAAGCGGGGTGGGTGAACGATCGCAACAGTATGGAACAGTGGCTCAATACCATCGTCAGTTCCAGTGTCGCGACTTTGGAATTGCCGATCTTAGAGCGTCTTTACCACGCTCTAGAAAAGGGTGAACTCGATGAGATTGAGCACTGGTGTAACTACTTGTACTCAAGCCGTGAAACCAGTGAATTGCGAGCGGAAGAGAAACAGCGTGGGCAAGCATTGAATACTTTGTTGAAGCGCTTAGATATCGATATTTCGCTGGTGGATTCTGTTGATAGTCATCCAAACCAATTGTTGGGCATGTGTATGGCAGCCCAGCATTGGGGCATTGATTTAGAAAGTCTCAAGCAGGGTTATTTATGGAGTTGGCTTGAAAATATCGTTACCGCAGGCGTGAAACTGGTGCCTTTAGGGCAAACCGACGGGCAGTTGGCATTGATCAATATCACCAACACCTTTCCTGAGGTGATCGAAAAGGCCCGCGTGATAGAAGATTGGATGGTAGGCAGCTTTTCGCCATCAATGGCATTAGCAAGCTCACTGCACGAAACACAATACACGAGACTATTTCGTTCGTAGCGGTCAGCTCGAACGATGTAGTGAAAAGAATATAAGGAAGTAGACAATGGAAAGTTATAAGCAACCCCTTCGAATTGGTATTGGCGGCCCAGTAGGGTCTGGTAAAACAGCGCTGTTAGAGGTGCTATGTAAAGCTATTCGCGACAAGCTCAACATTGCTGTGGTAACCAACGACATCTACACCCAAGAAGACGCAAAGATACTCACGCGAGCAGAAGCGCTAGAACCGGATCGTATCATTGGTGTTGAAACGGGTGGCTGTCCGCACACGGCGATCCGTGAAGATGCGTCGATGAACTTAGCTGCGGTAGAAGAGCTCGCTAAGCTGCACAAAAACCTCGATGTGGTATTCGTCGAAAGCGGTGGCGACAACCTCAGTGCCACGTTCAGCCCTGAGTTAGCCGACCTGACCATCTACGTGATTGATGTAGCGGAGGGGGAGAAGATCCCACGTAAAGGCGGGCCGGGTATTACGCGTTCTGATCTACTGGTTATCAATAAGATCGACTTAGCACCGTATGTTGGTGCGTCGCTTGAAGTGATGGAGCAAGATACTCAACGCATGCGACCAACTAAGCCATACGTGTTCACCAACTTAAAAGAGAGCCAAGGCTTAGACTTCATCATCAACTTTATTGTGACGGAAGGGATGCTGACCATGAAGGAGCCTTCTGCTACTGAGTAGAGTTTGAGTTTCAAAACCAGTAGATACAAAAAAAGCCCTGTCGATTATCGATAGGGCTTTCTGGTTTTAAATGATTTACAACGTTCTAGTCGAATCTAAAGCTCACTCTTAGCGACTCTTGTTGTGACTTGCGATTCAATCACACCATCTTCAACTTGGGTGGTGATCACTTCGCCCACCTCAACATCGTTAATCGATGACACAGTCTTGCTCGATGCGGAATGGGTAATGCTGTAACCACGCTTTAGTGTTGCTAGTGGACTAACGGTTTCTAACTTCTCTGCAGCCATGGCTAGCTGGTGGCGAGTGGTCAGTAATGTCTTATCCATCGCATCCAATAGCTTCTGCTCAGAGCGTTGTAAATGCAGTTTCTGTTCGCCAAGGCGTTTCACTGGCGAGTTCAGCTGAAGCTGGTGCTGTTTACGCTCAACACGCTGTGCATGCTGCTTTAGGTATTGAGTCATACCACGACGCAAACGCATGTCTAGGTCATCAAGTTGCTGACTCTGCTTTTGCAGTTGGTAGCTCGGGTGCTGTTTCTCTAAGCGGTATTTCAACGTTTGAGTGGATTGTGCTTGTTTGATTAACACATGACGAATCGCACTCACCAAGCGAGCGCGTTTAGAGGCAAAAGCTTGCTCTTTATGACTGTTGTCACGGCTAACCAGTTCAGCGGCCGCTGACGGCGTTGGAGCACGCATATCTGCGACGAAATCAGCGATAGTGACGTCAACTTCGTGGCCAACTGCGCTGATAATCGGGATCTGGCTTGCTGCAATTGTGCGAGCAACGATCTCGTTATTGAAGCACCATAAGTCTTCTAATGAACCGCCGCCACGACCCACGATCAACACATCACACTCATTGCGTTCGTTAGCTCGTCCAATCGCTTGAGCAATCTGAATTGCCGCCTCTTCGCCTTGAACCATGGTCGGGTAAACCACAACAGGCAATGAAGGATCGCGTCTTTTCAGTACATCAAGAATATCAAACAGCGCCGCGCCGGTTTTCGACGTGATAACGCCAACGCGCTTTGGGTGTTCAGGAAGCGGTTGCTTACTCGATTGAGCAAACAGGCCTTCTGCGGCAAGGTTCATCTTCAGCTTTTCAAACTCTTGCTGAAGCTTACCGTCACCTTCTGGTTGCATGCTTTCGATGATCAGTTGATAGTCACCGCGTGGCTCATAAAGAGACAGACGAGCTTTAACTAGAACTTGATTACCATTCTGGGGCTTAAAAGTGACACGGCGGTTATTGCCACGAAACATAGCGCACTTAACTTGAGCGCGAGAGTCTTTAAGCGTGAGGTACCAGTGACCAGATACAGGTGCAGAGAAGTTTGAGATTTCACCAACGAGCCAGACTATTCCCATTTCGTTTTCTAATAGGAGACGAACCTCTGAGTTGAGGCGAGAAACAGTAAAGATGTTTGGATTAGTCATAGAAGCACTATCTTTCCTTGAAGGAAGGTCTTTCTTGGAATCTCACAGGGCGTGAGTATGGAAGATAGCGGCAATATAATACATAGCAAGGGGGAAAATGCAAATTAAAAATACAAAAATGTGTAGCCAAGCGATTTCGTTGGCCGTATAATCCGTCCGCAATATCTAATCCAAATGCAGTTTGATTTTCCTTAATTGGCTGCCCTCATTAGGCGAAACGATGAGATTGGATTGTTTCTTTTTACTCCTATTATTGTGAGATATTGCAAATGCTAAGAATTGCCAAAGAAGCGCTGACATTCGACGACGTACTGCTAGTGCCAGCACACTCCACCGTTCTCCCTAATACAGCTGATCTTCGCACTCAGCTGACGAAGAATATTTCCCTAAACATCCCAATGATATCTGCATCTATGGATACTGTGACAGAAGCTCGCCTAGCGATTGCACTGGCACAAGAAGGCGGAATAGGCTTCATTCACAAGAACATGTCTATTGAACAGCAAGCTGAAATGGTTCGCCAGGTTAAAATTTACGAAGCAGGTGTGGTTTCTCACCCAGTAACTGTAAGCCCTGACGCGACAATCGCTGATGTTGTAGCCCTTACCCAAAAACACGGCTTTGCCGGTTTCCCTGTTGTTACTGAAACAAACGAACTTGTTGGTATTATTACCGGCCGTGACGTTCGCTTTGTTACTGACCTTTCTAAGAAAGTTGATGTAGTAATGACACCTAAAGCTCGCCTTGCTTCGGTTAAAGAAGGTGCAACTCGTGAAGAAGTTCAAGAGAAAATGCACGAAGCGCGTGTTGAAAAAGTTCTTGTTGTAAATGATGACTTCCAACTTACTGGAATGATCACTGCAAAAGATTTCCACAAAGCAGAACGTAAACCAAACGCTTGTAAAGATGAGCGCGGCAGCCTACGTGTAGGTGCAGCTGTTGGTGCTGGTGCTGGTAACGAAGAGCGCGTTGCAGCTCTAGTTGAAGCTGGCGTAGACGTTCTACTTATCGACTCTTCACACGGTCACTCTGAAGGCGTACTTAACCGTATCCGCGAAACTCGTGCTGCATACCCTGATCTACAAATCATCGGTGGTAACGTAGCAACTGGCGCTGGCGCTCGTGCTCTTATCGAAGCGGGTGTTAGTGCGGTTAAAGTTGGTATCGGCCCGGGTTCAATCTGTACGACTCGTATCGTTACTGGTGTTGGTGTTCCTCAAGTAACAGCAATCGCAGACGCAGCTGAAGTAGCTAACGAATACGGTATTCCAGTAATCGCAGATGGCGGTATCCGCTTCTCTGGCGATATCTGTAAAGCTATCGTTGCTGGCGCATCTTGTGTGATGGTTGGTTCAATGTTCGCTGGTACTGAAGAAGCACCGGGTGAAGTTATTCTTTACAACGGTCGTTCTTACAAGTCTTACCGTGGTATGGGTTCTCTTGGCGCTATGTCTCAAGGTTCTTCTGACCGTTACTTCCAATCTGACAACGCTGCAGACAAGCTTGTTCCAGAAGGTATTGAAGGTCGTATCGCATACAAAGGTCGTCTAAAAGAGATCGTTCACCAACAGATGGGCGGTCTACGCTCAAGCATGGGCCTAACGGGTTCTGCAACTGTTGAAGACATGCGTACTAAAGCTGAGTTTGTTCGTATCTCTGGTGCGGGCATGAAAGAATCTCACGTACACGATGTTCAAATCACGAAAGAAGCACCTAACTACCGTTTAGGTTAATAATACGTCCAAACGTTTGAATAATGTGCTGATTTAGTCGGCACATTAATATACCAATCGTAGTAAATAACTGGTCGTCCTAGCTTGTTAAAAACCTCGATAACTTCGTTAGAATTTTTGATTGTAGAATAACTACTTATCAGAAAATCCTGCGTTGTTCTCAAGCTTTTTTTCTACGCTATTCCTGAACACTTACTTACTGTGATTGGTATTATATCTACCGCCTGTTTTGTTAAAAGTCCGATTTTCTCAAAACACGTGGTTAAAGATATCTAACGAAAACGTTTGCTTTATTTCTTGAAGAGTTAATCAGAGGTGAGTAAACTCGCCTCCGTTTTATCACATAGCCAATAAGACTGCTTACAATGACTAAAAATATTCATGACCAACGTATTCTAATTCTGGACTTCGGTTCTCAATACACACAGCTAGTAGCTCGTCGTATTCGTGAGATCGGTGTTTACTGTGAACTTTGGAGCTGGGACGTAGAAGAAGCGGATATTCGTGAATTCAATCCAGACGGCATCATCCTATCTGGTGGCCCTGAAAGTGTAACGGAGGAGAACTCTCCACGTGCACCTCAGTACGTATTTGATTCAGGTGTTCCTGTCTTCGGTATCTGCTACGGCATGCAAACTATGGCTGAACAACTTGGCGGTAAAGTAGCAACGTCTACTGAGCGTGAGTTCGGCTACGCAGCGGTACAAGTGACTGGCGAATCTGCACTTTTCGCAGACCTTGAGTCTACTCAAGATGTTTGGATGAGCCACGGTGACAAAGTGGTTGAGATCCCAGCTGATTTCACAAAGATCGCTGAAACAGACACTTGCCCATACGCTGCAATGGCAAACGAAGAGAAGAAGTACTACGGCGTACAATTCCACCCAGAGGTAACACACACTAAGAACGGCCTAAAAATGCTTGAGAACTTCGTTCTTAATGCATGTGGTTGTGAAGGTCTGTGGACTTCAGCTTCAATCATTGAAGATGCAGTTGCACGTATTAAAGAGCAAGTAGGTGACGATGAAGTTATCCTTGGTCTTTCTGGTGGTGTTGATTCATCTGTAGTTGCGATGCTTGCTCACCGCGCTATTGGCGACAAACTAACATGTGTATTTGTGGATAACGGCCTTCTTCGTTTAAACGAAGGTGAGCAGGTTATGGAGATGTTCGGCAACAAATTTGGCCTAAACATCATCAAAGTAGATGCTGAGCAACGTTTCCTTGACGCACTTGAAGGCGAAGCTGAACCAGAAGCTAAGCGTAAGATCATCGGTCACGTATTCGTAGATATCTTCGATGAAGAGTCTAAGAAACTGAAGAATGCTAAATGGCTTGCTCAGGGTACTATCTACCCAGACGTAATCGAGTCTGCAGCATCTAAGACAGGTAAAGCACACGTAATCAAATCTCACCACAACGTTGGTGGTCTTCCTGATGATATGGAAATGGGCCTTGTTGAGCCTCTACGTGAGCTGTTTAAAGATGAAGTACGTAAGATCGGTCTAGAGCTTGGTCTTCCATACAACATGCTTTACCGCCACCCATTCCCGGGGCCAGGTCTAGGTGTTCGTGTACTTGGCGAAGTGAAGAAAGAGTACTGTGATCTACTGCGTCGCGCAGATGCTATCTTCATTGAAGAGCTTCACGCTGCTGACCTTTACCACAAAGTATCTCAAGCATTCACGGTATTCCTACCAGTACGTTCAGTTGGCGTAATGGGCGATGGCCGTAAGTACGATTGGGTTGTATCTCTACGTGCTGTAGAAACTATCGACTTCATGACTGCTCACTGGGCACACCTACCATACGACTTCCTAGGTAAGGTTTCTAACCGTATTATCAACGAAGTTAACGGCATTTCACGTGTTGTTTACGATATTTCTGGTAAGCCACCAGCAACTATCGAGTGGGAATAATCTCTTAGAGATTTAACCAGCTTTGATTAAGATCTTAAGCCTCGAACTCAGTTCGAGGCTTTTTTCTTTTCGATTGATTATATTGATTCATTGCATTAAAGGCTTATAAGCAATACCTCGAAATCAAATGAACAATACCTAGAAACCAAATGAGTTGGAAACTAGATATCAGCTCAAGAAACCATGAGACGCTTTGTTGTGTTGAGCCATATATCAAAAAGATCACTCGCACTTTTTATAAATTCACACAGCTACAGCTAGGCCATTTAACATGTGAAGCATACTCTTTGATGGACTTATTAAGGACAGATAAGAGAATCCATCATGTTAAAAATCAAATATTTGGCGACAGTACTGGGCTGCACATTAGCAGCGCAAAGTCATGCGTCTTTGAACATTCAACCTGATCCGCAAAATCCGAATGGTTACCTTGTTGAAAAGTCGGCCCTACAAGCTGCTGAACAAGCGAAAACATCCGATCCTATGTATGCGATCTGGTCACAGGCGCTTCAGACTCGCCCGAACACCATCGTCGAAGCGATTGAACCCGGTTCCCCCTCTAACCCTGAAAACGTAAAGCGTGTAGAGCGCGTATTCCCTCAATCGGAATGGGACTTCCTCACTCAGATGGCAGCGCCAGAATATACCTACACTCGCTTCTTACGTGCGATCGGTAAATTCCCAGCGTTCTGTGGAGAGTACACCGATGGCCGTGACTCCGACGCCATCTGTAAAAAATCCATCATCACAGCCTTTGCTCATTTCTCACAAGAGACGGGTGGTCACATCGCGATAGACAACACCTCTGATAATCCATTAGCTCTCGAAGAATGGCAGCAAGCTCTGGTGCATGTTCGCGAAATGGGTTGGTCTGAAGGCCAAGAAGGTTACACCACAGGTTGTGGCCAGAACGATTGGCAGAATGCCCGTTGGCCATGTGCCGCGGGGCAGGGTTACTTCGGACGTGGTGCTAAACAGCTTTCTTACCATTTTAATTACGGCGCGTTCTCTGAAGTGATGTTTGATGGTGATGCGACGGTGCTTCTCAACAATCCGGGCTTAGTGGCGGACTCGTGGTTGAACTTGGCTTCTGCTATCTGGTTCTTCCTTACCCCTCAAGCACCTAAACCAGCCATGCTGCATGTTATTGACCGTACTTGGGCTCCCTCTCAACGCGAATTGGATGCGGGTATTGGTTATGGCTTTGGTACCACGATCAACGTGATCAATGGTGGTATTGAATGTGGCGAGCAGAACAAAGACAAAGGCCAACCCGTTAACCGTATTCGTTACTGGGAAGGGTTAGCAGCGCACTATGAAATTCCTGTAGAAGCCGATGAAGCCAATACATGTTGGCAGCAAACGCCTTACGGAAGCTTGAATCTCAACGGCGCAACCGATGTGTTGTACACCAACTGGGATGGTAACTGGAAATACTACGCAGACCGCCCAGAAGGTTACTCGTTTGAGTGTGAGCTTGTTGGTTTCCAAACGGCTTATTCTGCGCTGGTGGCTGGGGATTACGAGAAGTGTGTGACCAACTTTTATGGGTCACATGCGAGTTGGCCTGAAGTGAAAGTGGTCGATAAGCTGGATCCGGTAGATCCAGGAACCAATCCCGGTGGTAATGGTTGGAGTGCGAGCAAGGTTTACAACGCGGGTGACCAAGTGACTCATAATGGCGCAACCTACGAAGCGAAATGGTGGACACAAGGGGATGACCCTGCCAATGGCGGCCCTTGGAAATTGGTTGCTGGAGAGCAAACACCACCGGTAGTCACCGATCCCGCGCCAGTCGATCCTACACCTGTTGATCCTGCTCCGGTAGACCCAACACCAGTTGAACCGCCAGTTACTGAGCCGCCTGTCGTTGTTGACCCATCGGTGTTTATCACATGGCAAGCGGGCGTTAGCCAAGTGAGTAATGGCGATAAAGTGACACATAACGGCAAGTGTTTCGTGGCTAAAAACGGCCCGGGCGTCTGGGAAAGCCCAGTTCAATCGAATTGGTTCTGGGATGAAATTAGTTGTAATTGATCGTCTGAATACTGAAAAGCGGTCTAACCGACGAGTTCAGTAGTACGACCATAATGATATAAATAATCAAAAGCCGAAAGTGTCTACTTTCGGTTTTTTTTCGCTTCGAACTTGGTTATCTAAGAAGGGATATTGGTCTATTTGGCTATGTTGAAGCGTATTTAAAGACTAATTATCCAGTTAGAGGATAAAGTTCTGTACAAATGCTTAGTGTGAATTTATATTCAAATTTAATTTATATTTATTCTTTTTATTTTAGGGTTAAGGTGTACCTATGGAACAGACAGATATCACGTCACTCATCCCCATTGTGATTACTTTGGTGTTGTCGTTGGCGACAAGGAATGTAGTGATCGGCCTTTTTGCTGGCGTGCTGAGTGGCGTTGCGATGCTGACTGGCATGTTTAGTGAACTTAACCCACTCGATACGTTTGGTACCATGGTGAAAGGTTATCTAGTCCCTCAATTGACCGACAGCTACAACGCAGGTGTGATCATGCTGTTGGTGTTCATCGGTGGCTTTGTTGCTCTGATGGAGAAATCAGGTGGTGGCGTTGCATTTGCCAAGCGTGTTACTCAATGGGTAAGCAACAAATGCCAAGCTAAAATTTCAGCATGGTTTGGTGGAATCGTTATATTTTTCTCAGACTTAGGCACCCCTTTAATTGTTGGCCCTGTTTTTCGTCCTCTTTTCGATAAACTGAAACTTTCTAGACAGAAGCTAGCATTCATCATTGATTCAACCTCATCGCCGGTTGCGATCCTTATTCCTTTCATTGGATGGGGCGTTTACATCATGAGCCTGATCCAAAAAGAGTTTACGGCGCTGAATGTCAATATGTCTGACTGGGATGCGTTCATTGGTGCAATTCCTTTTCAGTTCTACGCATTCCTCGCGATTTTCATCGTTCCGTTAGTGTCCGTTAAAGGTTTAGACTTTGGACCAATGGCAAAAGCCGAGCGTGATTGCCAAGCGGGAATTAACTCTGGCGTGAATAACGAATCACTAAATCCGTTCTCGCATAAAAATGCAAAGGCCTCTTTTGTTTGGGCGCCGTTGCTAGTGATGCTGGTGGTGTTGTGTGCCATGTTGGTTCCTCAAGGCTTCCCGTTCCAAAAGGTCGCGGGTTCATCGTTCAGAGCGGCATTATCATCGGCTTATTTCTTTGCCGCGATTACCTTGCTCTCGCTAATGGCTTACTACGGTGTAAGAAAGTTGTCTGATGGTGTTTCTGTGTACTTAAAGGGTATGGGGAACATGATGCCAGTGGCGATCATCTTGGTATTGGCTTGGGCATTAAGCACCGTTGGTAAAGAGTTGGGTGCAGCGGCTTATATTGCCGAGCAAGCACAGAGTGGTTTTCCATACTGGTTAGTACCTGCGGTCGCGTTTTTGCTGTCTGCCATTATCTCATTCGCAACGGGCTCATCGTGGGGAACCTTTGCGATAATGATGCCATTGGTTATTCCAACCGCGATTGCTATAGATGCTCCACTACTCGTCGCAATTGGCGCTGTGTTGTCTGGTGGCTTGTTTGGTGATCACTGCTCACCGATCTCTGAAACAACGATTCTTTCTTCAACCGGGGCAGGGTGTGATCAGTTTGAACACTTTAAGACGCAGCTACCTTACGCATTTATGAACGGTTCGATTGCTCTGATTAGTTTTGTAGTCGCAGGCTTTACGGGAAGTGCATTAGTTGTGTTAGGCGCTCTTGTTGTTCAGCTTATTCTTGTAACTCTGTTAGCCAAGCGCGACGCGAGTAAAAACGCTTCTTCAGAAGTTCAATCTCAAGTGCCTGAATCTAAACCACAACAAGCGTAATTTAAGATTACAAATGAGAGACTAGATACGGGATGCGAGTAAACGAGTAGCGAAAAAACCGACTTATTATTGCTCGTGTTTGCTATTTAGTTTCTCGCTTACTCAATCTGAGCCCGCAGTTCGCATCCCGAATCTCGTTACCCGCATCTTTTTCATATGCATATCACTTACTTCAACCTCAACTCGCTCTTTGTATCCCGTATCTCGTTTACTCGCATCTAAGCAAACTTCGTCATTCCCTACAGTGAGGAACGAACGTGATAGGGAATCTCTGGCGTTTACGGTTGGTATTTATGTCTAAGGGCAGATTCCAGATATCTCGTCCCTCGATTCTGGAATGACGATCTAATGAGTCGATACGTGACAGGTAATTTGTTTACTTATAGTTTCTGTGAATTGATTGGTATTGTTATGAAACTAATTTTCCATAAGATCATTTACACAATCTTAGTTTTCGATAACTGGATTACCTAGTTGTACGGTTTATAGATTAAAATTTTCTGATAACTTTTATCGTTTTTTTTTAATCAACCACTTTAATAAGGTAAATTCGCAATGTCGACCAAACTAGCTAACCCAGCGCCACTAGGCTTAATGGGTTTCGGTATGACCACTATTCTTCTTAATATTCACAACGCAGGTTTCTTTCCAATCGATTCAATGATTCTTGCTATGGGTATTTTTTACGGTGGTTTGAGCCAAGTTATCGTGGGCACAATGTGTTTCAAACGTGGTGACACGTTCGGTACAACTGCGTTTACTTCTTACGGCCTATTCTGGTTGTCTTTGGTTGGTTTAATCGTGATGCCTTACATGGGCCTACCTGCAAGCCCTGCAGCATTCATGGGTTGGTACCTACTACTATGGGGCATCTTCACAGGCTTCATGTTCATCGGCTCTCTATGCTACCCAGTGGCGAAGCAAGTAGTATTCGGTTCACTAACTATCTTGTTCTTCCTACTTGCAGCTCGTGATTTCACTGGCAGCGAACTAATCGGCACTATCGCTGGTTTTGAAGGTATATTCTGTGGCGCTTCAGCTATTTACTTTGCAATGGCACAAGTAATCAACAACGAATACGGCCGCACAGTACTGCCTATCGGTGAGAAGAAAGCACCTCAAATGGCAACACAAGAAATCGCTGCTTAATACTCTAACTCGGGAACAGTTAGTTTGTTATAAGCCGTTTATTGGTTATGAATAAAACAAAAGGGGTTAGCCGAAATGGCTAACCCCTTTTTTATGCGTTATTAATAGCGCTATTTTTTAAAGCGATCTATTTGCTAAGGAAAGCTTAAGCTGAAGGTTGCTCTACAGGTTTAGTGTCTGCAGCTTCTGCTTCAGGAGACTTGCCTGTTTTACGCTTGTACTTCTCTTCCCAGTAAGTAGCACCTTTAATGCCTAGTTTTACAGGGTTGAACGTGTACTCAGTTACGCCTTGTTTCTGCTGTTCTTCGTAGTCTGCTAGAGCTTTAAGCGCAGGCTTAGACATGAAGAAGATGATCAGAATACCAACGATGTTTAACCATGCCATCAAGCCAACACCAACATCACCCATTGCCCATGCAAGGTTCGCTGTTTTAACTGTGCCATAGAAAACTGCAGTGATAAGAACAAGCTTAAGTACGAACATCATGCCAGGGATCTTGATGGTACGACGTAGGTAAGCAATATTTGTTTCTGCGATGTAGTAGTAAGCAAGAATCGTTGTAAATGCGAAGAAGAACAGAGCAAATGCGATGAATGGCTTACCAATGCCTGGTAGTGCACTTTCAATAGCAAGCTGTGTAAATACAGGACCATTCGCACCAATGTTTGCTGCTAGGTTCTGAACAAGGAACACACCCTCAGCGCCGCCATGAACGTTGTAAGCACCAGTGATGATGATCATGAACGCTGTAGCAGAACATACTAGAAGAGTATCGATGTAGATAGAAAACGCTTGTACCAAACCTTGCTGAGCTGGGTGATCAACACTTGCAGCCGCTGCCGCGTGAGGACCAGTACCTTGACCCGCTTCGTTTGAGTAAACACCACGCTTAACACCCCAACCAATTGCAGCACCGAAGCCTGCCATAGGTGTGAATGCATCACCAACAATCATTGCGAAAACCGTTGGCACTTGGCTGATGTTTAGCAGAATGATAACGAACGCGATGATGATGTAAGCCAATGCCATGAAAGGAACAACGATTTGTGTGAAGTTCGCAATACGTTTAACACCACCAAAGATGATGAAAGCAAGGATGATAGCAACAACAGTACCGGTGAAAATTTTAGCGAAACTGAATGTACCGACAGCTGTTTCAATCATGTCACCTGAGCCAAATGCAGCTTCTACAGCATTACCGATACTGTTTGACTGAACACCTGGAAGCAAAATACCACATGCAAAAATAGTCGCGATAGCGAAGATCCATGCGTACCACTTCTGACCCATTGCTTTTTCAATGTAGTAAGCCGGACCACCACGGAACTGGCCTTCGTCTTCTTCTTTGTAGATTTGCGCTAACGTAGATTCTGCGTAAGCAGTCGCGGCGCCAAAGAAGGCTACAACCCACATCCAGAATACGGCACCTGGGCCACCGAAACCGATAGCGGCAGCAACACCAGCAATGTTACCTGTACCGACACGGCCAGATAGCGAAACGGCTAGAGCTTGGAAAGACGAGATGCCTTTTGATGAGCTTTTACCCGATAGTAGCAAGCGCCACATTTCAAAGAAGTGACGGATTTGAACAAATCGAGTCATGATGGAGTAGAACAAACCTGCACCTAAACATAGGTAGATAAGTACTGGGCTCCAGATTATTCCATTCAAAAAATCAACGAATGACTGCATGAGTATTTTCCCTGTTAGTTTTGCTTATGATTGTTTTTCGAACAACACAATACTTCACTTGTAACCCGAGTGTTAAATTATTTAACTGCGCATTAGGATTACTGTGACATAAAGCAAGTTATAGAGGGTATTTGTTAATGCTTAGTGCTAATTCGATAATCGTTCTATTTAACCTGATATGCAACTGGTCGTTATTTGTTGTGTTTTGAAAAATGAATAAATAGTGATTAATACAGAAAGGGGATCTTGAGGTGCGCATAAGAAATGAAATCGCGAAAAACAGCGGTTAAAGCCGCTTAGCATAAACGGCTGATATAGGAATGGTGGGATAAGTAGGTTGGAATATATCACCTGCATCGGGTGAGCTAGCAGGTCTAAGAGACTGTGGATTTTGAAGGTTTGATTATTGAGGCTTTAATATCTACCTAGTGAAAGTGGCTAATTTGATGTCTGTTTCAAACAACCACGAACCCTCGCGCCTGTAATTCTTGAGCGAATTCAGACTGAGTATTTGGCTCGCCGTGAATCAAATGCACCTCTTTCGGTGGAGTCGCGATGCCGTCTATAAATTGGTAAAGATCCTCTTTATCAGCATGGGCAGAATAGCCAGACATACCATGAATTTGAGCATTAACCTCAACGTCTTTGTTATCAATAGAAACCTGCATTTCGCCTTGTTGCAGCTCTCGTCCGAGCGTCCCGTGCGCTTGATAGCCCGCTAAAATCACATCCGTCCGTTTATCGGGAAGCAAGGCAGATAAATAGTTCATTATCCTGCCGCCCTGACACATCCCAGAAGCTGCGACCACAATCGCGGGTTCACCTGTCGACTTGAGGCGATTCACGATTTTCTTGTGCATTCTATGTCCATCAACAGTAATGCACTGCTCAAAAGCGAGTGGGTGGCGTTTCAGTTCAAGACGCTGCTTTGCTTCTTGTCCCCACAACTCTTTAAAGCGTCGGTATGAACGCGTCACTTTTTGAGCCATCGGAGAATCGAGAATAATAGGAATATCGCTACTGAGTTGATGCTCAAAGATCAGGTGTTCGATATCAAACAGCAATTCCTGAGTTCTGCCGATACTAAAAGCCGGGATTAGAATAACGCCACCATCGAGCAGTGAACGATCAATAATGGCCTTGAGACGCTCAGATCGCGTAGCAATATCATCATGTGTACTGGTGCCATAAGTGGATTCGATAAACAGATAATCGGCTTGCTGTGGTGACTTGGGATCCGGCAGCAGTGGTGTGTTACTTGGGCCCAAGTCTCCAGAAAACACAACTACTTCTTGGTTGGGTAACTTAATCTCGATATAGGCGGAACCTAAGATGTGCCCAGCAGGTTGAAAGCGAGCATGTAAAGTATTTGGCCTATGATGATTCTTTCCGTTGTTTTGCTGTTTAGACGTGATTGGAAACCATTCCCCGTAAGGCTTGGGAGCAATTAGCGAATGAATCTTTTTGAGTATCAGCTTCGATTGTTTATTGCTGAGCCCTTGCAGTTTTAAGCCATCCTCAATCATTAAAGGGGCAAGTTCAGCGGTAGCTTGCGTGCAATAAATTGGCTGGTTAAATCCACTGGCGAGTAACCAAGGTAATCGGCCAATATGATCAATGTGAGTATGGGTCAGCAGGAGAGCGTTGAGGTGGGATGTTGCAAATTCAATATCAAGAGGGCGTGTGTCCGCACCTTGAAGCTTTTTACCTTGAAGATCTAAACCTTGAAACAAGCCACAATCGATGAGCACCGCTTGGCCTGAATCTCTTAGCTCGTGACAAGATCCTGTGACAGTATGTTTGCCACCATGGTGAATCACTTCCATCGTTTACTCCCATTGCTCTATAAAGCCGATAACGCCGGTTTTTATTTTGCGGATAAGCGCCAGCAAGTAAAACAAGAACAATGAGAGTTGCGATCGTTGAGTGTCTTTTTAAGTAACTGAGCGATGACTCAGTGGTTTCGTTGCGAGTTAGTTCGTAGAAGAACGATCTGAATCCAACTCTGGTTTTTGCTGCGCCTCTAAACGAGCCACTTCTGCATCAAGCTCTGCGATTTTCTCTGCCATGAGTACGTGACAGCGATTGGCCAGTTCTCTTGCATCACTAAGCTTGTATCCGGATACATCGATAGGTTCCAGCATCTCGGTGATCACAATGCCATTATTGGCTCGATTAAAGTCGATCTTATTGTGTGTGGTGCTGGTACACATCGGGGTGATAGGCACACCAGCTTCAATCGCCATTCGGAAAGCGCCTGTTTTGAATGGCAGTAATCCACGCCCTTTACTACGGGTTCCTTCCGGGTAAACCCAAACAGACAGGTTTCTCTGATGAATCGCTTCCGCCACTTGTTTGATGGTATCGCGTGCTTTGGACTTGTCTTCGCGGTTAATCATGATGTTACCGGTGATCCAATACAGCAGGCCAAAGAAAGGCACATACAACAAATCGCGCTTGCCCAATGAAACGGTGCGCGGTCTTAGCATTCCTGGATCGGTCACAAAGTCCAATATGCTTTGGTGGTTAGAGATGTAGACGCTGTTTTCCGGTGTAGGCGCATTATCTAGGCCGCGCTGCACCAGTTTTACCCCGATGATCTTTTGGAGTTGGTTGAACCAACGACAGAAAACGTACACATGCTTGGGGTTCTTGGGGCTAAACAAGCAGTAAACAAAAGCACATAGAGTGGTGAAAATAATAAACACCGTAGCCAAAATAATACGAAGAACAGCAAGCACAACTCACTCCTTACTCACCGCAGATGGCAGTGATTAAATAGTTTTAGATGCTTGAAGTTTTCACTCTATTTAACCGAATTGCAACAATTAACTGTGATAGCGGGCTATTTTTAGATCTTTATATAAAACAAGGACTAACAATGGGTGTTTGACACAGTTATCGAGCTTACACGTGTTCACCAGTAATGTCTTATGATCACCAATACTGTTTATTTGGATCCGATTTTTCTACCCATTCCGGATCTTGACGCGATTCCAAGTAGAGTTGTAGGCCGTTATAGGACATGAAAGCTGCAGGGCCGCCGAGGTGCTCGAAATAGTCAAAATACTCATCTTCGAGAGCACAAAGGTGGGCTAAATCTTTAACCTTGTTGGCCAGCGCCCACTGAATGGCAAATACAGGCGCTATTGAGCCTGAAATATTCACCTCTTCGACGTTTGGGTTAAACATTGAATTAGCTTGCTCAAGCAGTATCTCTTCTTGTTCAGACTCTTGTTGCAGCACCTCTTCGACGATCTCCGAGCGCTTGGTATTAGAGACACTCTTGTTCAACTTGGCGATTCGCAGTGCGTAGCTAAACCTTTCTGATGAAACAATGTCGACAAGCTGCGACAACAGCTCTTTGTCTACGCCTGCTGCTTTGGTGAAATAGTCGATACATGAATTGATTGAGGCATAACGAGTTCCGTCAAACTCAAAGCCACTGGTTTCGTCGTATACCTCAAGTGGGATGTCATCAACCGACAAAGGCCAGCCTTTATAATCGACGCGTTGCTTGGCGATTTGATACATTTTCCACGCGCTGCGCCCAAACCCACCGAGTGTCGAACCCGAGAAATCAGAATCAATAAGCTCTTGCTCCGTCCAGTTCTCACCGATGCCAAGGTGTTTAGCGTACTTGTCTATCAGAGTGTGTTTTATCTGATCGCGCACAGACCAAATTGAGGTCAGATTCTTTGAATAGTTAATTCTCGCACACTCATTACAAGCCGGCAGTGCTATCGGTGAGTGGCCAATCTTGGCAACAGCCTGCGCAGTCTTAGGGAATTCAACAACATCATTGGAAGGTTCACCACAAAACCAACAGGTGTGGCGCAGGTTGAATGGGGTATCTATGTGCGAGTATGTGTTCATTAGTCTTTATCAGCTAGGCGCTTTAGGCGAGTTATTCATCTTCAAACAATTATCTCTGTTCGCACGTCAGCTTGCACCTTGTTTGTTTTTGTTTTGCTGACGAGACTGATTCGCCTGATGAGCTTATTGGGTGGATATTGATATAAAACAGTCACTAACGATAAATATTGCTCGGTGTGGCTGAACTTGCATGAGCTGCTAGCAATCGCCTAAGCTCCCCATTACTATTGAGATAGACTCCTTACTCCAATAGCGCATATGTCCTCATCGATTCCTTTTTACGATAAAAATGCTCACACACTTTGCCAGCAGTACAACTCAGTGACGTTCGAGACGGTGCATAAAAGCTGGCAAGCTTATTGGCCTTTAGAGGGCGATAAAGTATTAGATGTCGGTGCAGGGAGCGGTCGTGATGCGCTATGGATGCACAAAGCCGGAGCTGATGTTATTGCGATAGAACCAAGTGCTTCATTACGTGAACAAGGCTCTAAATATACAGGCCCAAGTGTTACCTGGATTGATGATTCACTTCCCTCCCTTAGCCGCACCGAAAACCTCGGAATGCGTTTTGACTTGATATTGGTGAGTGCGGTTTGGATGCATCTCGCTCCGTCTCATCGAGAGCGTGCATTTAGAAAGTTGTCTAACTTACTGGCTCCAAATGGCAAGTTGGTGATCACTCTGCGTCATGGGGAGTTTCAAGACAGTCGACAAGGCTATGAAGTCTCGGTTGAAGAGCTAGAGCGTTTATCAAAAAACAGCGCCTTGTTGGTTCGTCATGTCGATGATAGCCAAGACACATTGAACCGCAGTGAAGTGTGGTGGCAAACCGTGGTGATGACACTGCCAGATGATGGCTCCGGTGACTTGAACAAGGTGCGCCATATTATTGTGAATGACAACAAGTCGGCCACATACAAGTTGGCTTTGTTGAGAACTCTACTGAGAATTGCTGATGCTCATTCAGGCGCTGTGATTGATCGAACTGATGGGAAAATTTCTCTACCAGTGGGCTTGGTCGCGCTGTATTGGGTTAGGCAGTTTAAGCGACTGATTGATATCGACATAGAAGGCGTCGGGATTCAGCAAAATAGCAACACAACAAAGGGACTTGGGTTTGTAAAAGAGGATGGGTGGAATAAACTCAAACACTTAAGTGCTGATGATCTAGCGATAGGCGCTATGTTTCTCGGCGATGAAGCCAAGGCTCTACAAAAGCTATTTTCACAAACGATCAGCACCATTAAATCAGGACCTGTGACTTTCATTTATCAAGGCTCGAAAGACAACCGACTATTCGATATATACCCACCTCATAAACGACGGAAGAGCCGAGAATCACTGGTCATTGATAGTGAGTTCTTAGAAAGCTTTGGCTATTTCACTCTCGATGAAAGCCTGTGGGAGTGCTTTAGAATCTACCACTCTTGGATTGAACCGCTGGTGGTGAATCAATGGGTCATGGAGATGCAGCGTTTCGAGTTGAACCGACAGCGAAGTATCTCATTGCAGACGTATCACGACTGCTTGGTATGGATCGATCAAAACCACGATACTCGCGATGTGCGTAAACGTGTCGAGCAACTTAGATCTGATCGTGCCGACATTGTCAGCGTGTGGAGTGGAAAAACATTAAAAAGTGAGTATCACGTTGATCATTGTTTGCCTTTCGCTTACTGGCCAAACAACGATAAGTGGAACCTCTTTCCTACTACAAGCAAAGAGAACTTAAGTAAAAGTGACAAAGTTCCTACGGCTGAAAAGCTGCGCTCGTCTAAGTCTCGTATTCTAGAGTGGTGGCAACTCGCTTGGAACGATTCGGCTCATTTTGAACAACAATTCTTTTCAGAAGCCGCGCTTTCGTTACCTAACATACCAGCGCAGTGTCGAGACTTTGAAGAGGTGTTCGATGCAATGGGCTTGCAGGTACGTGGTGTAAAAAGCCGGCTGTTTATTAGTGAGTGGCACTGATCATTAAGTGGGCTAGTTATCCCAAATAACCCTCAACAAACTAATCATCGAGAACATAATGAAATACATCGGAATTGATGGCTGCAAGGCGGGTTGGATCGCTTGGATTGTCTCTGACAATGAGATACCTGCGTTTAAAGTGGTAAACACCCTCGATGAGTTGGTTGATGACCTTACGGGAGCAACAACGTTAATCGATATGCCGATTGGCTTTAGCGATCCGCTTACTCCAGATAGATTATGCGATAAAGCAGCAAGACGTTTTCTCACCAGCAAGCGTGGCTCTTCCGTGTTTCCTGTTCCGTGCCGAGAGGCGGTTTATCAAACCGATTACATTGCGGGATGTAATGCCAATGTTGAGCAGCTTGATAAGAAGTTTTCTAAACAGACTTGGGGAATTGTGCCCAAGCTCCGTGAGCTTGATGAGCTCATTCAAACTCATCCCAATCTTTCTATCAGGGAATCACATCCTGAGGTGGTGTTTGCGGCATTGAAAGGCGCACCTCTGACCTTTTCAAAACGAACGCCAGAAGGCAAAGAAGAACGGCTTTCTATTATTCAGCAACTCGCCCCTCAATGGTGTAACGGCTTGTCGTTGGCCATTTCAAACACTAAACGTAAAGACGTCGCGATAGACGATATTTACGATGCGTTCGTACTTATGTTGGTTGCCTATTACGCTCCGCAATTATCGACCTTACCTGAGCTTTCGGATGTTGGTGGAGAAGCGGATGTCGACCAGAACGGACGAGTTCGAGAGATTGTCTATTGGGATAAAACGCGCTAACAAAGCGTGCGCTCAACTTGGCTTAATATGCTATTTTCCAACTTCTGCTACTTTTCACTCTTACTATTTTGAGTCTTTGATATGAAACGTTTTATTGTCGGCTGGCTGGTCACTGTGCTCAGTGCTGCGAGTTATGCCCAAGTTGCCCCTATATCTCAATGGCAATGCGACATGATGAAAAAGAACAATGTCTTGAGCAGTGGTGCGCCTGTTGGTTGTGAGCGACTATCCAAAGTGGATTTCGATTTCATTAATTTCAAAGGGGAAACTCAACAGGGCAATATGATCGTGCTTGATGTTGTTGCGCCTGCGGTTGAACAAATCTTTTCAGAGCTTAAACTGCGCAATTTTCCTCTTCATTCTGCTCGCCTTATGCGTGAATTCAGAGGTGACGATAACGCCTCAATGGACGCGAACAACAGCAGCGCGTTTAACGCTCGTCCTATTACAGGCGGAGGAGGTTGGTCGAAGCATGCCTATGGTGTGGCGATAGACATCAACCCAGTTCAAAACCCTTTCTTAGAGTTCGATAGCAACGGAAAAATAACGGTAAAGCCTTCACAATCTGCGACAAGCTATGTGAATCGTACTCGCTTTCGTGCGCGTAATGAAATAAAACGCCGCGGCATGGCAGAAGATGTGGTTGAGCTGTTTGCCCATCACGGATTTATGATCTGGGGAGGGGATTGGAATAGCCCCATCGATACTCAGCATTTTGAGGTTGGATCAAGAAAGTTCGTTAACCAACTGCTCTCTAAACCACAACCTGAAGCCAAGGTGTTATTTGAGCGCTACGTCGAATCTTATCGACAGTGCTATCTCAAAAATAAAGGTGAGGACGCAGAAAAAGCTCGAGCTATCTGTGCAAAGAAAACAGTCGGGACTTTTTAGTGCTATGTTTATCTAGAACCGTTTGTGTTTTAGCAAGTTAAACTCGCTTAAGGTGTGTTTTGAATCGCTAAGGTCAGCGCTCGTCGTTGGCCTTTTTTGTATTCATTTCTTCAATAGAACACCGAGCATTGAAAAGGTTATTGGGTATCCATTAGTCAATAATCGATAAGCGAATGCAGCGCAAAGTCATCGGTTTGTCATTTAAAAACTCATAGCGTTAACGTTATGTGAGAACCATTGCTGGTGGGGGAACTCTTCGCGGAAACGCCAGTATTATTAGTGAACTGATCACAACGGACCAACTAATGAAAAAGATACCTTTGGCTCTAACTCTTTTAAGCACTCTACTTTTTTCACAATACACTTTGGCTACTGACACTTCACCTACCACTCAAAATCCCACTTACGAACTCGATGGTAAGTCGGTATTAGGTCGCACTGAGAACGTGTACTTATCTAGCGTTCAAGGGCTAAAAGACGTTCCTTTCATTGGTAAAATTGATACCGGTGCAGAAACCACTTCTATGCATGCTGAAGACATTCATGTGAAGAGCTCTAATCCCGATTACCAAAATCTCAAAGACAAAGAGTTGATGGCGGCGTTAACCGAAGACCTGTTGAACAATTCCGATGTTGATTACGATGATTGGGGTGGCAGCACCTTTGCGAAATATGAAGCTGTGGTCTCTTTTAAGGTCCAAAACCCACGCACGGGAGACATGGTATTAATCGAAGCGCCTTTAGAGCGTGTCAGTATGATACGCAGCCGCACTAGCAGCACGCCTTTACTTCGTCCTACCGTAAAAATGTCGCTTACCATTGCAGAGCAAGAGCTAAAAACAGACGTTAACCTGACCGACAGAAGCCATTTCTCTGCGCCAGTATTGATCGGCAAAACCTTCCTTGCAGATAACGCATTGGTGTTTGCAGGTTACGACTATTTACAAGAGCAAGAGAACGCAACGGTGGTTGGCCGTAAAGAGGTGGTTTCTATCTCTGGAATGGCGATGAATGCGACCTTCTCTTTAAAGAATCGCTACAGCATTTTGCATGCAAAAGACATCGACATAGACAAAAAGAACAAAGAAGTGACGTTTGATATGTTCGACAACGACGGCAAGCAAAAAGAGATGACGTTGCCGTTGGTTCGTATGTTAAGCGTGAGCGGTAAGAAGAGACCTTTGGTGTATGTGCCTGTTCAACTCGATGAAAACACAACTAAAGACGTTCTGGTGTACCTACGTGAGCGCTCGAGTAGTGAGTCTCAGTTGAGATTTGGAACCAGCACCGCCAGCGAACTCTTCATGATCGACACCAGTGCTGAGAATATTTTATCAGAAGGTTCAGAGAATTTTAGTGATGTAGCTGAGTCTGGTGAGCCTATGATTATCTCGCCGGAAGAGGACATCACCCTAGATGACTTCCCGCTTAAGGCTGTGGCTTCTTTCACTGTCAATACGCCTTTGTTGAAGGTCGACAGTTTTGAAATGACAGGTAAAGGCAAAGATGCTTCCGTTGAATTTTATCTTACCGATGTAAATGGTGAGAAGCAGAAGGTGACCAAGCCAATTATTAAGAAGCTTAAAGTCGGGGATGATACTCGTCCGGTTGTAAGTGGTGAGTTTGCGGTGTCTGGAAAAGTGCGTACGCAAGAGTTTGCCATCGATGTGCTTAATACAAATGAGAAAGAAGCGTACTTTATTTTAGGTAAGAAGATGGCGAAAGAGGGCGTTTACGTTAATACGCGTTCTGATTACCTTCTGAAAGCTGAGCCACTGTTTAAAGTTGGGCACATCGAAGTCGTTGAAGTCAACGGCATGAAGTTCCCGGCCAAGCTCGACACTGGTGCGGATGTAAGCTCAATGAACGCAGTCAACATCAAACGATTTAAGAAAGATGGTCAAGACATGGTGAGCTTTACCTATCAAAACAACCAAGGCGATAAGCAAGATTTCACCAAGCCAGTGATTGATGTAATGCGCATTAAAGCCAAGAAAGGCGAGAAGGTAAACATTCGCCCTGTAGTAGAAATGAAGGTTAAGCTCGGAGACCTAGAGAAAGAGGTGAGGGTAAACCTTCAAGACCGCTCTCGCTTCGAATACAGTATGATCTTAGGCAAGAACTTCCTGAAACATGGTGCGGTAGTGAGTAGTGATGAAGATTACTTGTTAGGTGATATGGAGTAATCCCTAAACTTATCTAAGTTCGTATCAGAACAGTTCTAAACAGCCACACATTTCAGTATTGGGATGTGTGGCTTTTTTTTGAGAGTCTGTTTTTTGATATTGGTAGATAAGTGTTTGTTATAAATGATTTTATTTACTAATGCATAAGATTCAGACAAACAAAAAGGGCCAACTCTTTCGAGTTGGCCCTTTCCAAACGTTTGGTGGGCTGGCGGGAGTTGAATGGTTGTCTCATTTGTATAGGATTCAATAGTTTAAAACGGTTGTTTGAATTTAGTGTTACATTGAATGTTACATGAAAATCCTACTTCAAAAGGAACTGAACCCCCGTCCAAATATAACTTTTAGCTATTACGGACTGACGAAATCATAGCAAAATAATCTTAAAATTATCTGCGACCGTTAGCTATCAGTAGGTGATCAGTTATTATCGAGCAATGAGTTTAGCATACTCGATGAGGACGGGATTAGACCAACTTTTAGACCAAAAGGTTTGAAGACTTTATTCAATATGTCTGTTTTGTAGTTACCACGATCATTCTCTATATCAGAGAGGGTTTTTCGGGACACATCTACGAGCCTTGCGTAAACATCTTGCTTTAAACCTAAAACATTGATCCGAAGCTCTTTCAGTGCCTGACCTTGGGTTAGTTCGCCGAACAGTAGTTGTTTAACTATTTGATTTACTATCCTGCTGCGTTCGGTTGCTTTTGGAGGTAGAGTCTTTTTTGATGCCCTTTGAGAAGTGCGACCTCCGAGGTTAACAGTATCAGCCTTTACGTTGTCGTCACTGTTTGTATTGTGAGGACTAGAGACCTGTTTGCGATTATGTCGGAGACGATTAACGACATCATTTATAGACTCTTTAGATGACTTGTTATTATTGCTCATAACAGCCCCCATTTTTTCAATTTTTCAGGGATATGATTTAATCCAATAGCTGGCATTTTAATGATCTGCTCTGGAACCCCACGAGCGATCAGTCTTTCTTTAAGATCCAGACATTTTTCTGAGGTATCTTTAAGCTCGCTCAGTAAGAGCTCACTCGGCACAAGGTCAGACAGTGATTCTGCAATACCGATAAAATTGTAAGTGCCTCCAACTTCTAGTGGGGCTTTCCATTTTGTAGTTCTTGGAATACCTTCTGGATCGGCTTTCATTGGAGCAAAATCGTAGATTGGGGCTAATTTAATATAACCATCACCTTTTAAGAATGAGGTGTTTCTACCGTGGTTGTCGCTATTGCCAAATAGGATGTTAAGTAAGTCTCTCTTTACCCACTCTACAACAAAGCTCTGAACATCAAAGTCATACCCTTGATTTTGCACCATATGACTATGGGTGATTTTTTCAATTAACGTTCTAATCGTCGCTTCATGCTCTAGAGTTACGCCTGCACCTTTATTCAAAATGGAGTAAACAGACTCCATTCCGAATTTTTCAATCTGTTGCTCTTCGTTAAAACGAATATCAAATCTAGGTAACCATAAAGAAGGGTAGTTTAATCCTTCTTCTAATCGCATATTTTGGATTGGTATGGTATCAAAACCCATAGCGGTGAGTTCGTGATAATAATGAAACTCAGCTCGAAGAATATTGCAGTCAACAGTGCTTCTTGAGCCTCTAGGATACTTGACTAAATAGTGTAGATCTTGGTTGGTGTTATCATCTTGATAAGGGTCGATCCATATCTTACTTCGCTCTGTGATTTCTTTAGAGCAACGCAAGATTAGTTTTGGTGCTTCACCTCCTGCGCCTGTTGCACCGCCAGCCGCAGCCCCTCTTTGTTGAGCATAATCTAAAAAGTCACTTGCGCGGTTTTTTACATCGTCTAGAGAAAAGTAGAGGGTATCTGACTCTTCATAGCGTTCTGGTAGAGAGTCTTTTACTCGCAAGTTGCCGATAGGCGACATTGTGCCAAATTTTAGTAAAACATAGTCTTGTTCATCAATTGAAAGATCTTCAATGTCTAGGTGTTTGACCCAATAGCGTCTGCTTGCCCCACTTGGCATGATGTCATCAAGAAAAGTTAGCCATCCAGGCCGCCCCATGTCGTCAAAGAAAAAAGATACAGGCAGGTTCACTGATACGGCGTGTAGGTCATCTTTTTCGTGATGTCCTAATGCGTAGTCTCCGAGGTAATTGAGTTCAGTCACTCGGAAGTTGTTCTGTTCACTTTTAGGAAATGAAATGATAGCAATATCTAGCCATTCACCTTTGATAAAAGCTTGTATGTTTAACTCTTCCATTGAGGGCTCCATTCTTTTCATGAGTAGTATAATACTCATAAGGCTTGATTTTATCAATTAATGTATAAAATATTACTCATTAGCAGACAGGGAAGCCTCTGTAGGCTTCCAGTTTGGAGCTCTGCTCGTTGTTCAAATTAGCATGGTAGTGTGGAGCATACTGTATTGCGTCGTGCTGATTAAGAGTTAGTTATTTCCATATGTGTTGTGGGTAAAAATAGGCCAATGTTCACGCTAAAAATAAATTTCATCGGTGATTGATTGGAAGAAGTATTTGCCAATAATGACACCTGTACTACTCATTGTTTTGGTTTTTCTTCATTTATGCAACCTTAACTACTCATTAGTTGTTTAAAGAGCTCGAGCCTGAGAAACAAAAGCAGGGAGTATCAGGTTCTGTTCATTTTTTTAGGTTTGTTCATAAAAAATGAACAGGGGAAGTAAATGAACACTTGATGCGTTTTTATCTCGAAGAGATTTCGCTAGCATACAAATGGCTATGACATTTGGGGCAGGTAGGTTGCCCTGGTAATGAAGCTTGCCATTGGCAGTTACACATGATGCATTCGAATGTTGCTGTTCTTTTGGGTATCGGTGGCGGAGGAGTTATCGGCTTGTTTCTTGGCATAAGCCAAGGGTGACTGTGTAGAGAGGATGAACGGTCTCTAGAACTAGAGTGACTAGTTGTTGAGTGAGGTTTGGGTTGATAGCTAGCGATAGCCGAGTTTAAACGTTGATATGCTGCTTTCTGCATTGACGCTTTTCGTGGATGAAATACCCAACTCTTAGATGGCAGGTCATTTTGTAGAAAGTGCTTCAGCCTATCTAGTTGTCGAGTTCCAGATCTATCTTCTTTGAATAAGTGGTGTGTATCATCGAGTTTAATTTCTAGCACACCACTTTGTTGGTTATCAGAGACATGAAGCTCCGCAGGGAGTGGGCGATTTGGGTGGGTAAAGTAGACGACAAAAGAGAAATCTTGAACCTTACCAACAATGTCGACAACGCAATTTGAAAACGGTGCTTCCTTATGTACGTCTTCTAGTTCGATAGTTGTTTGTTTTGCTACCAGAAATTCTTCTTTGAAGTGAGTTCCTTTAGCCTGGCGAGCTACAGTGCACTTGTACTCTGGGAGATCGATCCTAATACCTGTTTCGATAACTTGCCTTGCCATCATTCTGACTGAAACAAAGAAGGAAAAGTCACACTCCTTATCGGTTTTATCTACTTTGCGAGTTGCATGGGCAAAGTGCCACTGCTTCTCTTCCCCCTGTCGGGCTATGAGTGGAGTGTGACAAGATGGACAAATACAATCACATTTCTTTCCGCGAGGTACATCAGAGACATCCACAAAGGAATGGTCTTCGTTTCTCAAGCCAAAAGGAACGTGTTGAAGTGTCATGTTGCGTTATGCTGTTAATTGTTGGGACGTTGGTATCATAATAAGCTAGAAAGCTTGGTCAATATGTTAGGTAGTTAGCAATAATGCTTATGGCTTAATATGTACTGATTTGTGTTGTCGGACTTGCCGCTGGGACTAAATATGAATGAGCTTGAAAAGATTGAACAGCAGATCTTAGAGTTAAGGGCAAAGTTAAGCCACTTAGAACAGCGTCGTCAATCTTTGCTAGCTCAAGGCGATAGCGTCGTGGCGAGTACCCCAAAGGAATATTCTCCAGATCAAAAGATCGCTTTATTTAAGAGCTACTTTAAAGGGAATGAAAATTGTTACGCGCATCGTTGGCAGAATAATAAAGGGAGAAGTGGTTATGCAGTCGCTTGCCACAATGAATGGCAGCAAGGGCTCTGCAACAAACCTAAAATTAAATGCTTGGAGTGTCCCAACCAGGCGTTTAAATCACTAGACGAAGAAGCACTCTACAATCACCTAGTAGGACAAGAAGTTATTGGCTTATACCCAATGCAACCAAACAACACATGTTGGTTGTTAGCTGTTGATTTCGACAAAAGCGATTGGCAATTAGCGTCAAAAGCCTATGTTGATGCATGCCAACAGAATGGAATTGATTGTCTACTAGAGCGATCAAGGTCAGGGAATGGAGCACACGTGTGGATTTTCTTCGAGCAAGCCATAGAAGCCAAGCTAGCTCGTCAGATGGGCTTTTTCCTATTAGATGAAGCGATGAAAATTCATGGGGCTCTATCTTTTGAGTCTTACGATAGGCTATTTCCTAACCAAGATGTTCTGCCTATAGGGGGGATCGGTAATCTAATAGCTTTGCCATTGCAAAAGCAATCACGTTCATGTGGAAACTCGACATTTGTTGATCAGTCCTTTGTTTCTTTTGTCGATCAATGGGCTGCTCTGGTTTCAACACAGCGTGTTCCATCTGTAAAAATTGAAACGCTTTTGAACAGTTATGAACACCAAGAGCAAATATCGGCTGATAGCAGTCAGCAAGCCCCTTGGGAGCGTTCGCTACCAACGAGAATTGTCATAGAGGATTGCCCTAACGTGTTGCAAGTGGTCATCGCTAATAGACTCTATATTTCGTTGTCTAGTCTTCCTAACCCTTTAATCGCCCAGTTAAAGAAAATCGCATCTTTCTCAAATCCTAAATTCTTCAAAGCTCAGGGATTGCGCTTATCGACAAATGGCATTGCTCGGTTTATTTGTCTAGCGGAGATAGACAGTGGCTACTTGAGTTTGCCTAGAGGGTGTTTGGATGATTTGAAGGATATCTGTTCTTCTTATGGTATTTCATTACAGCTAGAAGATAAGAGAGTTAAAGGGAAGCAACTAGCGACTATCACATTTGTCGGTTCTCTGCGTTCTGCACAACGTAAAGCTGTCGATATACTTCTTCAATATGAGAATGGTGTGCTTCATGCGCCGACAGCGTTCGGCAAAACGATTACCGCGATTGGCCTGATATGCCAAAGGAAGGTTAATACTTTAGTGCTGGTTCACAATAAACAACTCGTCGAGCAGTGGGAAGAGAGATTAAAGGTCTTTGCTCAGGGTGTTGAGGTTGGTGTGTGGACTGGAAGCAAGAAGAAGCCCACGGGGCAGATCGATATTGCGACGTATCAAAGTTTGGTCAATAGAAGTGACAACAGCGTTAATAAATTGGTTCAGGGTTATGGGCAAATAATCGTCGATGAGTGCCATCATTTATCCGCACCTCAATTTGAACGAGTTTTATCTGAATCCCATGCCAAGTTTATTGTTGGTATAAGTGCTACCTTAGAGCGACGAGACGGGCATCAACCGATTATCTTCATGCAGGCGGGTAAGGTTAGGCATAGCATCAAGTCCGAGCAAGGAGCTCGGTTAGTTCAGCGATTGGAAAAGAAAGTCTTATCATTTGAAGTCCCTCTAAATTTGGTTTCTGATGAGCCTAAACCGCATATTTCCGATGTATATCGCTGGTTGATGCTGCACTCTGAACGTAACAAGGTCATAGTTGATGACATCAAAAATGAAGTTGCTAAAGGAAAAGTTCCCATTGTATTAACAGAGCGAAGAGAGCACGCCAATATCATTTCTAGGATGTTAGAGGATACTGGACTTAACCACCAAATGCTTGTTGGAGCTATGAAAAAAAAGCAGCAAGCGGAAGTTATGGCAAAACTAGCAACCACCGAAGTACTTGTTGCTACTGGGCGCTTTATTGGAGAAGGCTTCGACTTACCTAGATTAGATACGCTGATATTGGCACTGCCAGTATCCTGGAAAGGTTCGCTTATTCAGTATGTGGGGCGAATTCAGCGTGAGTTTGAAGGGAAAGATGAAGTTAAAGTTATCGACTACGTCGACCCGAAAATCCCAATGTTGTCGAGGATGTTTAAGAAAAGAGAGAAAGGTTATCGCGCGTTGGGTTTTGAGGAGGCTCCAGATGAGGGGCTGTTAATATAGCTTATGCCCAAACCTTGTCGGTTTGAATAGGTCGAGTTAGTTTCATTACCGCGATCCGCAGCAAACAAAAAGAAAATATGTCTTCATGATTGTAGGCTGACCATTCATGAAGAAACATTGATAATGGTTCGTAAAGTGCGGTTAGCAATTTACGAACTGAGAAGTTTTTATCGTTTGGACTTCAGTGACTCTCGTAAGTGGCAACCTCTGGAACATGCGTTAGCACACATACTCATACCTCCAACCTTCACTCATCGCCCCCCTTCAGATGCTCAAGCAAGTATTCCGTGTAGTACAAAGGCATATCAATGTGTTCTGTTTCTGATGCTGGAGATCCTTGAGCTCCCGTCAGCTTAATGGTTTTGTGAGGGCTGCACTTCTCGATATAGGATTGCAGTGATTTTGCCCGAGTGCGTTTTCCGCTTTTTACTTCAACAGGAATGATACGATCTAGCTCGTCCGCGATAATGAACTCTATCTCTGCTCGTGCATCTCTCCAAGAGTAACAGGGCTCAAATCCCATTGCAGCTAGCTCTTGTTGTACATAATTCTCAGCGATATAGCCTTTGTTATCATAGCTCTGTAGCTTCATTTCACGGTAGCTAGTGCCAAGCATATGGTTAAGTAGTCCAATATCGAAGAGGAACAGCTTAATGATGTTTTCTTTCTTATATGCTGACAACGGAGCTCTTGGCTGTCCATCGATTTGGTGGTTCTTTAAAATGAGTTTGCACTTATGAAGCCAGGAAATAGCACTTTCATACTCTGCATAACGAGATTTGCGTTCGTGAACGCCCTTGAATTTGAACCGTTTAACGGAGTCATCGAATACCGAAGATAACTGGGCTGGGATGCTTTTAAATACAGACTCGATGAGTTGCGCATCCACTTTTCCAGAGTATTTTCCGAAATCACGCATGTAGCCCTCAATTAAGTTTCGATGGACTTCAGAGACGGCTTCAATTCGGTCAATGATACTGAGTTGAGAGTTTTCGAACCACGAGTTTACGGCTTCAGGCATACCGCCAACAACGTAATAATCAGTAAGTAGCTCAAGTAACTTGGTATGGACTGCGGCAGAATTCAACTGTTGCTCGTAGGCTTTTTGAAGAGCTTTCTGTTCAGAGGCCCATAAAAACTCTTTAAAAGTAAGTGGCCTTAACTCGTATTGCTCTACTTTGCCCACTGGAAATGACGTGAGTCGATCGATATTGGAGCCACATGCGGCGACGTAAGCTTTAGGGGTCTTCTCTGCAAAATATTTTAGAGCTGTCATAGCTCTCGGGCACTCGCCAATTTCATCGAGGATGAGAAGATCTGTCGATAAATCAAAGACCTTACCAGTTAAAAGTTCAATATTAGTAATGATTTTATCAGGGTTGAGAGAACCAGCGAAAGCCTTTATAAATTCAGGGTTTTCTAGAAAATCGATTCTTAGAACATTTTCAAATGATTTTCCTAGAAGCTCTTCTAGTAGGAAGGTCTTTCCTGTTCGTCTAGCTCCGTCAATTAAGAGAGGCTTTCTGGTTATATTTTCTTTCCAGACTACTAGGTTTTTAAGCAGTGTACGATCCATTTAAGCACCTTATTTAAAGCGTTATTCATGCTTATTATTACACTTTTATGCGCATTAAAATGTGAGGCTTTACTATTTTAAGCGCATTTAAGTGTTGTGTGGCGCTACTGTTTAACTGGAATATTTGGAGTGGGAAAAAGGAGTGCTATATAACTTGTTGTTTGATAAGATAAATTTTAATGGTCAATTAGTTAAGGCGGTTGAAGTGCCATATTGCAAAATAGCTTTGGTGGTGACTCCGAAAATGGACATCGGAGATGTTCTAAATGAGTTATCTACAACCAAATTTAACGCTGAACACGCTGTTCAATACGAGTGGGATAAAAACCAATTTTGTATAGATAATGGCATGAACAATGTACGAGCAGTGATCGATGAAAAGAGGAAGCTTATTCTATTTTGTTGTCGCTATCCGCATTACATTGATATAGCTGAAGAGCTACTCACTGAGTTCGCAGATGAACAAGCTTTATTGATTGAAAACCTAGAAGTTTAGTTTATCTAAGCAGGGTTGTTTGAGCGCAATCTGTCATTTTTCAACTCAGGTTTAATCAAACCTGACAGATTGCAAACTCATTTGTGTTTTGACATTTTAATTAGATTGAACGTTCTATCACCTAGCTTGGCATAGAAGGTGTTAATGGTTTTTTCTTAATAATTTACCCCCCCCCCACCTTAAGTACTCTCGTCTTTTGGCCGCTCCTGTATCTACTCATCATAGGTGGCGTTCGTGATGATGGTAATGTGCTAATCGTAGTATTTGGTCTATAGACAAGATTAAATTACTCAAATGTTGTAGAAGAATGATACGTTTTGCCATACATTACTCACAAGTAATGACGAAACGTATCATTTTTTATGAACCCACTACATCTTGAACAGCTTAAAAAACTTTCCATATTTACAACCTCTGATGCTGCAAAGTGCGACATAACACGTGCTGCCCTTTCTCGTGCCGTAGAAAAAGGCTTTATAGAGAGGATACAGCGTGGACTGTACGGATATATTGGTAGAGAAGAATCTGAAATGCAGTCATTTGCAGAAGTTGGTGTTAGAGCTAAAAAAGGCGTTATCTGCCTCTTGTCAGCTCTGAGATACCATAATCTCACCACAGAAGCACCTTTTCAGGTATGGGTATGTATCAGAAAGGGCGAGAGAGCTCCCAAGGTTGAGTATCCAAACATTAGAATCATTCGTAGTAGAGATACAGAGGATATTGGGATTATCACAACAGTTATCGATGGCGTCCCTGTTTTGGTTACGGACGCTGAACGGACGATAGTTGATTGCTTTAAGTTCCGTAGCAAGGTTGGCATAGATGTTGCTATTGCAGCACTTTCGGAGGCAAAGCAAGCTAACAAGCTAGATCAGGGGAAACTTTGGAAATATGCTAAACATTTCAGAATGACAAATATAATGATGCCATATATGGAAGCTATATATGCCTAACGTGAACCCTTATATCTCCCACGCGTGGGAGACGCAAAGTATCGCGCTAGACCTCTAGCGTGACATTTAACTCGTCATTTATCCAAGTGCTCGGCAGGACGGTGGTGATAACTAGTGGTATCTCCCACACGTGGGAGACGCAAAGCTTCGCGCTAGACCTCTAGCGTGACATTTAACTCGTTATTCATTCAAGTGCCTGGCAGGACGATGGTGATAACCAGTGGTATCTCCCACGCGTGGGAGACGCAAAGTATCGCGCTAGACCTCTAGCGTGACATTTAACTCGTTATTTATCCAAGTGCTTGGCAAGACAGTGGTGATAACCAGCGGTATCTCCCACACGTGGGAGACGGCCAGTCTCGCGCTAGACCTCTAGCGTGATATTCGACTCGCTATTCATTTAAGTGCTCGGTAAGACAGTGGTGATAACCAGTGGTATCTCCCACACGTGGGAGGCGCAAAGCTTCGCGCTAGACCTCTAGCGCGACATTTAACTCGTTATTCATTCAAGTGCTCGGCAGGACGATGGTGATAACCAGTGGTATCTCCCACGCGTGGGAGACGCAAAGTATCGCGCTAGACCTCTAGCGTGACATTTAACTCGTTATTCATTCAAGTGCCTGGCAGGACGATGGTGATAGCCAGTGGTATCTCCCACGCGTGGGAGACGCAAAGTATCGCGCTAGACCTCTAGCGT
>NZ_JBFRRH010000012.1:0-368 GCF_041472995.1 Vibrio sp. 10N.261.46.A3
ATACTGACTTCAAAACTACTGTGTAATTTTAAAGCTATTACCATTCCAACAGAATGATAATGAATTGACTGTGCCGAATAACTACAAGTAGTTAAACGTATTGGTCACTCAGTTCATTGAAATCAATTTTGATTCCGAAGAATCTGTTTTATCTAACGATAAAACGTTTTGATATTCATCAACGAGTGCCCACACAGATTGATAGGTTTAAATTGTTAAAGAGCTTTGCTTTCAGTGCCTTAGCACTTAAGCAGGACGCGTATAATACGCTTTCTACTTTGAAAGTCAACATAAAACACTAAGAAAACTTAGAACTCTATGGTGACTTGTCTATTGAATAGACAAAGTCGAAATTAAAGCCTGGCGAT
>NZ_JBFRRH010000012.1:1119-1248 GCF_041472995.1 Vibrio sp. 10N.261.46.A3
TTAAAGCCTGGCGATGTCCTACTCTCACATGGGGAAGCCCCACACTACCATCGGCGCTATTGTGTTTCACTTCTGAGTTCGGCATGGAATCAGGTGGGTCCACAATGCTATGGTCGCCAAGCAAATTTT
>NZ_JBFRRH010000013.1:0-2580 GCF_041472995.1 Vibrio sp. 10N.261.46.A3
TCTTTGAGTCCACAAAACCCCTTGGGTGTTGTATGGTTAAGCCTCACGGGCAATTAGTACAGGTTAGCTCAATGCCTCGCAGCACTTACACACCCTGCCTATCAACGTCGTAGTCTACGACAACCCTTTAGGACACTTATAGCGCCAGGGAAAACTCATCTCAAGGCTCGCTTCCCGCTTAGATGCTTTCAGCGGTTATCGATTCCGAACTTAGCTACCGGGCAATGCCATTGGCATGACAACCCGAACACCAGAGGTTCGTCCACTCCGGTCCTCTCGTACTAGGAGCAGCCCCTTTCAATTTTCCAACGCCCACGGCAGATAGGGACCGAACTGTCTCACGACGTTCTAAACCCAGCTCGCGTACCACTTTAAATGGCGAACAGCCATACCCTTGGGACCGACTTCAGCCCCAGGATGTGATGAGCCGACATCGAGGTGCCAAACACCGCCGTCGATATGAACTCTTGGGCGGTATCAGCCTGTTATCCCCGGAGTACCTTTTATCCGTTGAGCGATGGCCCTTCCATTCAGAACCACCGGATCACTATGACCTGCTTTCGCACCTGCTCGAATTGTCATTCTCGCAGTCAAGCGGGCTTATGCCATTGCACTAACCACACGATGTCCAACCGTGTTTAGCCCACCTTCGTGCTCCTCCGTTACTCTTTGGGAGGAGACCGCCCCAGTCAAACTACCCACCAGGCACTGTCCGTAATCCCGATTCAGGGACCAACGTTAGAACATCAAAACTACAAGGGTGGTATTTCAAGGACGACTCCACCACATCTAGCGACGCGGTTTCAAAGTCTCCCACCTATCCTACACATGTAGGTTCAATGTTCAGTGCCAAGCTGTAGTAAAGGTTCACGGGGTCTTTCCGTCTAGCCGCGGGTACACTGCATCTTCACAGCGATTTCAATTTCACTGAGTCTCGGGTGGAGACAGCGTGGCCATCATTACGCCATTCGTGCAGGTCGGAACTTACCCGACAAGGAATTTCGCTACCTTAGGACCGTTATAGTTACGGCCGCCGTTTACCGGGGCTTCGATCAAGAGCTTCGACCGAAGTCTAACCCCATCAATTAACCTTCCGGCACCGGGCAGGCGTCACACCGTATACGTCATCTTACGATTTTGCACAGTGCTGTGTTTTTAATAAACAGTTGCAGCCACCTGGTATCTGCGACTCTCGTCTGCTCCATCCGCAAGGGACTTCACTGATAAGAGCGTACCTTCTCCCGAAGTTACGGTACCATTTTGCCTAGTTCCTTCACCCGAGTTCTCTCAAGCGCCTTGGTATTCTCTACCCGACCACCTGTGTCGGTTTGGGGTACGATTCCTTACAATCTGAAGCTTAGAGGCTTTTCCTGGAAGCATGGCATCAATGACTTCACTACCGTAGTAGCTCGACATCGTATCTCAGCGTTAGTAGCGGTCCGGATTTACCTAAACCACCCGCCTACGTACTTGAACCTGGACAACCGTCGCCAGGCCCACCTAGCCTTCTCCGTCCCCCCATCGCAATTGTAAGAAGTACGGGAATATTAACCCGTTTCCCATCGACTACGCCTTTCGGCCTCGCCTTAGGAGTCGACTTACCCTGCCCCGATTAACGTTGGACAGGAACCCTTGGTCTTCCGGCGAGGGAGTTTTTCACTCCCTTTATCGTTACTCATGTCAGCATTCGCACTTCTGATACCTCCAGCAGCCCTTACAGACCACCTTCAACGGCTTACAGAACGCTCCCCTACCCCACATACCCTAAGGTACGTAGCCGCAGCTTCGGTGTATAGCTTAGCCCCGTTACATCTTCCGCGCAGGCCGACTCGACCAGTGAGCTATTACGCTTTCTTTAAATGATGGCTGCTTCTAAGCCAACATCCTGGCTGTCTGAGCCTTCCCACATCGTTTCCCACTTAGCTATACTTTGGGACCTTAGCTGGCGGTCTGGGTTGTTTCCCTCTCCACGACGGACGTTAGCACCCGCCGTGTGTCTCCCGGATAGTACTTACTGGTATTCGGAGTTTGCAAAGGGTTGGTAAGTCGGGATGACCCCCTAGCCTTAACAGTGCTCTACCCCCAGTAGTATTCGTCCGAGGCGCTACCTAAATAGCTTTCGGGGAGAACCAGCTATCTCCAGGTTTGATTGGCCTTTCACCCCTAGCCACAAGTCATCCGCTAATTTTTCAACATTAGTCGGTTCGGTCCTCCAGTTGATGTTACTCAACCTTCAACCTGCCCATGGCTAGATCACCTGGTTTCGGGTCTAATCCTAGCAACTGTACGCCCAGTTAAGACTCGGTTTCCCTACGGCTCCCCTAAACGGTTAACCTTGCTACTAAAATTAAGTCGCTGACCCATTATACAAAAGGTACGCAGTCACACCACGAAGGTGCTCCTACTGCTTGTACGTACACGGTTTCAGGTTCTATTTCACTCCCCTCACAGGGGTTCTTTTCGCCTTTCCCTCACGGTACTGGTTCACTATCGGTCAGTCAGTAGTATTTAGCCTTGGAGGATGGTCCCCCCATATTCAGACAGGATATCACGTGTCCCGCCCTACTCGTTTTCACTGAT
>NZ_JBFRRH010000013.1:3481-3894 GCF_041472995.1 Vibrio sp. 10N.261.46.A3
TGCTATGTATTCACAACAGGATACTTACTTATGTAAGTGGGTTTCCCCATTCAGGAATCCCAGACTCAAAAGGTTATTACTACCTAATCTGGGCTTATCGCAAGTTATTACGCCTTTCATCGCCTCTGACTGCCAAGGCATCCACCGTGTACGCTTAGTCACTTAACCATACAACCCGAAAGGGTCTTAGCGTATGGCAACTAACCAAGGTTTTTGGTTGTCATTAAGAAGGGTTAATTCTTAATGACTGTTTGCCGGACTCAATTGTGATTCAAACAAGTTTGAATCGAATACAAGACACTTGAATGTGTTTGTTGTGTTTATCTAATGAAAGATAAACATTGAGAACTTTTAAATTTGATTGAATTACTCGTAAGTAATCAATCAGTCAGCTTTCCAAATTGTTAAAGAGC
>NZ_JBFRRH010000013.1:4706-6337 GCF_041472995.1 Vibrio sp. 10N.261.46.A3
ATCAATCTGTGTGGGTACTCATCAAAGATATCTTCGTATAAGGAGGTGATCCAGCCCCAGGTTCCCCTAGGGCTACCTTGTTACGACTTCACCCCAGTCATGAACCACAAAGTGGTGAGCGTCCTCCCCGAAAGGTTAAACTACCCACTTCTTTTGCAGCCCACTCCCATGGTGTGACGGGCGGTGTGTACAAGGCCCGGGAACGTATTCACCGTGACATTCTGATTCACGATTACTAGCGATTCCGACTTCATGGAGTCGAGTTGCAGACTCCAATCCGGACTACGACGCACTTTTTGGGATTCGCTCACTATCGCTAGCTTGCTGCCCTCTGTATGCGCCATTGTAGCACGTGTGTAGCCCTACTCGTAAGGGCCATGATGACTTGACGTCGTCCCCACCTTCCTCCGGTTTATCACCGGCAGTCTCCCTGGAGTTCCCGACATTACTCGCTGGCAAACAAGGATAAGGGTTGCGCTCGTTGCGGGACTTAACCCAACATTTCACAACACGAGCTGACGACAGCCATGCAGCACCTGTCTCAGAGCTCCCGAAGGCACACCTGCGTCTCCGCTGGCTTCTCTGGATGTCAAGAGTAGGTAAGGTTCTTCGCGTTGCATCGAATTAAACCACATGCTCCACCGCTTGTGCGGGCCCCCGTCAATTCATTTGAGTTTTAATCTTGCGACCGTACTCCCCAGGCGGTCTACTTAACGCGTTAGCTCCGAAAGCCACGGCTCAAGGCCACAACCTCCAAGTAGACATCGTTTACGGCGTGGACTACCAGGGTATCTAATCCTGTTTGCTCCCCACGCTTTCGCATCTGAGTGTCAGTATCTGTCCAGGGGGCCGCCTTCGCCACTGGTATTCCTTCAGATCTCTACGCATTTCACCGCTACACCTGAAATTCTACCCCCCTCTACAGTACTCTAGTTCACCAGTTTCAAATGCAGTTCCGAGGTTGAGCCCCGGGCTTTCACATCTGACTTAATGAACCACCTGCATGCGCTTTACGCCCAGTAATTCCGATTAACGCTCGCACCCTCCGTATTACCGCGGCTGCTGGCACGGAGTTAGCCGGTGCTTCTTCTGTTGCTAACGTCAAGAGACAGCGCTATTAACGCTACCCCCTTCCTCACAACTGAAAGTACTTTACAACCCGAAGGCCTTCTTCATACACGCGGCATGGCTGCATCAGGCTTTCGCCCATTGTGCAATATTCCCCACTGCTGCCTCCCGTAGGAGTCTGGACCGTGTCTCAGTTCCAGTGTGGCTGATCATCCTCTCAGACCAGCTAGGGATCGTCGCCTTGGTGAGCCATTACCTCACCAACTAGCTAATCCCACCTAGGCATATCTTGACGCGAGAGGTCCGAAGATCCCCCTCTTTGGCCCGTAGGCATTATGCGGTATTAGCCATCGTTTCCAATGGTTATCCCCCACATCAAGGCAATTTCCTAGGCATTACTCACCCGTCCGCCGCTCGACGCCCATTAACGCACCCGAAGGATTGTTAGTGTCGTTTCCGCTCGACTTGCATGTGTTAGGCCTGCCGCCAGCGTTCAATCTGAGCCATGATCAAACTCTTCAATTTAAGATTTTGTGACTCAACGAATACTGACTTCAAAACTA
>NZ_JBFRRH010000014.1:0-47335 GCF_041472995.1 Vibrio sp. 10N.261.46.A3
CCGCACCAACAGGAATAAACAAATGCAGCCTATGTGCAATTTGATTCAAATTGCTATAGGATAAACGATTCATGCAAAGCGGCCTAGTCGGTTGAGTCTCTTTGTTTTCGGCCGTAGGCCGCTCAGGCGACAACGTCGCCGGTTCTATTAAATATGTGAAAAACCTAGCCTACGGTGAATAAATTTCGTAGTCTTTTAGTTATCGGTATTTGTGTTTATCGGTAAGTTTTAGTAATTCAAAAGCTTACATAAATATGACTTTGCAATCTGTCAAAGATAGGATATCGTGCCGAAAAACTGAACTTGGTTCAGTTTATAAAAAGGACTTGGCTTTAATTTACTTTGAACACAATGACTTAACGGTCATTAAACTGTTTATTATATTGCAGAGTAAATTAGGCTTAAGGCAGTTTAGCCCATAGCATATTATATAGAGGATGCACATTATGGCTGATAGTTCGACAGCGATTGAGACTCCACTTGTGGATGGTTTGTCTCAAGCAGAGCAGTGGTTAACAAATAATTCAGATTTATTTATCCAATATGGCGTAAATATCATTTCAGCACTGATAATTCTATTTATTGGTAACCTTATTGTTAAAGCAGTAGCGAATAGCGTGTCTAAGGTTCTTCAGAAGAAGAAAATGGACCGAGCGGTTGTGGAATTTATTCACGGCTTAGTTCGCTACCTATTGTTTGTTATTGTTTTAATTGCTGCACTAGGTCGTTTAGGTGTTCAAACGGCATCTGTAGTTGCTGTTATTGGTGCGGCTGGTTTAGCGGTAGGCTTAGCGTTACAAGGCTCACTATCTAACTTTGCTGCTGGTGTACTTATCGTTGCATTCCGTCCATTTAAGTCTGGTGACTATGTGGAAATTGGTGGTGTAGCAGGTTCAGTGGATTCAATTCAGATCTTCCAAACTGTTCTAACAACGCCAGATAACAAAATGGTAGTGGTACCAAACGGTAGCGTTATTGGTAGCCCAATTACTAACTACTCTCGTCATGACACACGTCGTATCGACCTAATGATCGGTGTTTCTTACGGCGCTGATCTGCAAAAGACCAAAGAACTTCTGACTAAGATCTGTGAATCTGACGAGCGCGTGTTGAAAGAACCAGGCGTTCAAGTTGGTGTTCACACGCTAGCGGACTCTTCAGTAAACTTTGTTGTTCGCCCATGGGTTAACACAGCAGAGTACTGGGATGTGTATTTTGACCTTATGCAAGCAATCAAAGAAGGCTTGGATAACGAAGGTATCGAAATTCCATTCCCGCAAATGGATGTACACATGAATAAAGTAGAAGCTTAATTTTTAGTTAGTTTTTATAGCTATAAGCTTTTATAAGGAAAGGCGGATAACTTAGGTTATCCGCCTTTTTTGTTGGTTTCATGAAGCTAAATAGATTTACCAGTATTGCTCAATCAGTCCATTGGTAAGCACTGCTGCAATGGCGAACATCATGGTTGCTACTGCGATATCAATGCCTTTCTTAACCTTAGGTTTAGATAGCGTCGGGCCTAGCTTTGCAGCGCCCAGTGACAAGGAGTAAAACCAGACGAACGAAGCCAGTATAGTCCCCATAGCAAACGCAATTCTGTCGTTGCCTTCAAATTGCCCACCAATCGAACCAAGAATTACCACGGTATCCAAATAGAGGTGTGGGTTTAATACTGTTACTGCCAATGCCCCTAAAATAACGGTGCGCTTGCCACGCGCCAATATCTCACCTTTCGATTCATCACTGGTGCGCACTTTGAATGCACTGCGTAGTGATAGCAAACCATACACAGTCAGAAAAGCGATGCCACCTAATGTTACGGAGGTCAGTAGTAATTCATTTTGCGACAAGATCGCTCCGCCGCCAAAAATACCTAATGAGATAAACAGAGTATCGAGCAGGCTACAAATCGTTGCTGTCGTTAAATGATGATTGCGTTTTATCCCTTGATTTAGGACGTACGCATTCTGAGCGCCAATAGGGATAATCATACTTGCCCCTAGACCAAAACCTTGTAATAAAACCAAAAAACTCATTTTAACCTCCACTTATTTAACGATATTTACGTGCTATATGGCGAAGATACTCCGACCCTTCAAATAAGTATAATTAATGATTTTAATCCATTATTAGAGTTGCTAATGTGGTGGGGAGTTAGCTTAAAAAGGAAGCAAATTGATGCGCGGATTGGATTATAAATGGATAGAAGCACTGGATGCCGTAGTAAAACAACGTAGCTTCGAAAGGGCTGCTGAACAGTTATATATCTCCCAGTCGGCGGTATCTCAGCGCATCAAACAGCTGGAAAAGTGGTTGGCTCAGCCTGCCTTAGTGAGAGAAAGCCCGCCTAGGCCAACGCCTGCGGGTAAAAAATTACTGGGCTTATATCGTCGTGTTCGTTTGTTAGAGCACGAACTTGTGCCTGAGTTGATGAATGAAGAGGGAACTCAGCCACTATCGATATCCATAGCCACTAACGCTGATAGTTTGGCGACATGGCTGCTACCGGCTTTGTCGGATGTGATGAAATCTCGCCAAGTCGAGTTGAACCTCGCGATTCATGGTGAGTCGAGAACCATTGAAAAGATAAAAAGTGGCGAGGTGGCCGGTGCAATCAGTTTGGAGTCTCAAGCGATTCCTGGCTGCAGTGCTGACTATCTCGGTAGGATGGATTATGTGTGCGTGGCTAGCCCTGGCTTTCATCAGCGTTATTTCTCAGAGGGCGTAAACTACGCCACCTTAAGCAAAGCGCCTGCGGTTTCCTATGATCAATACGATGATCTGCATAAGAAGTTTCTGCATGATCATTTTAACGTCCCGAGAGACAGTGTGATCAATCATACAGTCGGCAGTTCAGAAGCGTTTGTGCGCTTAGCGTTGTCGGGTGTCGCCTATTGCTTGATTCCTCGATTACAGATTATCGATGAGCTCGAGTCTGGTGCTCTGATTGATATTACCCCTGGCTTTCTGCTCTCTTATCGCATCTATTGGCACCATTGGCAGCTTGAGAGTGGGGTATTAAAAGAGGTATCCCAAGCAATATTGAGTTTTGCTCACAATCACTTACCTCAGTAAATTGTTGGTTTTTTCAGCGTCAAAGTTCTGTTAGAAGTGCGTGCTCTGGATTGGCTAAGCGATAAATTGCTCTATGATGAAAGTACATTTGTTTAGCATAGGTCATACCTAATGAAGCTTGTACCAAAGATGTTAGCAACGTCTCTTACTCTTACTGCGGCGTTGAGTGCTGTGAGTTTTCCATCATTGGCTGACTCTCCATCCTTTCCTCATATTTCAACGACAGGCTATGGTGAAGTGATCGCGACACCTGATATGGCGACATTCTCTGTGAGAGTCGTGGAATCGACGATGACTGCTGAACAGGCTAAAAATACCGTTGATAAAGTCGTGACAGGCTTTCTAAATAAGCTGCATCAAGCAGGTGTTGATGAGGCGAGTGTTCACAGCTCGAACCTGTATCTATCTCCTCAATATCATTACCCGAAAGATGGCAAACCGGAACTGGTTGGCTACCGCGCCTCACGTAATGTGACCGTTCAAGTGACTGAGCTAGCCAATCTTAATGAGTACATGGATATTGCTATTGGAGAAGGCATTAATCAGATCGACAACATACAGCTGCAAGTTCGCGACCAAGCTAAATATCAAGAGCAAGCGCGTTTAGAAGCCATTAAAGATGCGACATCAAAAGCTAAATCATTAGCGAGTGGTTTTGAACGTGAGTTGGGTGATGTATGGCGCGTGGACTACAACGCCCAATCTTCTCAGCCAGTACTCATGCGTTCAATGGCAATGGATGCAAGAACAGAGTCGAACTCTTATGAAGACTCAACGATCACTATTCGTGATCGCGTGAATGTGATCTACCAGATCGAAGAGTAATGATAACGCTATAAAAGGTTTTAGATCATAGTGATCTAATTACCTACGATAGGCCAAATACTAAAAAGGCTCTCATAATGAGAGCCTTTTTTTATGCATTTTGAGTGCGATGATTAGTGAAGAAGACGAGCACGGATTGTGCCTTCGATCTCTTTCAGTTTAAGCAGCGCTTCTTCAGAGCGATCGGCTTCTACATCGATAACGACATAACCCATATCAGCCGCAGTCTGTAGGTACTGACCCGCGATGTTGATCCCTTCTTCAGCGAAGATGGTGTTGATCTGAGTTAGGATGCCTGGACGGTTTTCGTGAATGTGCAGCAAACGAGACGTGCCCGTGTGTAGCGGTAGTGATACCTCTGGGAAGTTAACACTTGATAGCGTAGAGCCGTTATCAGAGTATTTCGCTAGCTTACCAGCCACTTCAACACCAATGTTTTCTTGTGCTTCTTGAGTTGAGCCACCCACGTGAGGCGTTAGGATCACGTTATCGAACTGCATTAATGGAGACTCAAACGGGTCTGCATTGGTTTTTGGTTCTGTAGGAAAAACGTCAATAGCCGCACCTGCAAGGTGACCAGACTCCAGAGCGCCACACAGAGCTGGAATATCGACTACCGTGCCACGAGCTGCGTTGATAAAGATAGAACCAGGCTTCATGCGCTCGAACTCTTCTTTACCCATCATGTCTTTTGTTTCGTTGGTTTCAGGTACATGCAAAGAGATTACGTCACACTTGTTCAGTAATTCCGTCATGGTATGAACTTGCGTTGCGTTACCCAGAGACAGTTTGTTTTCAATGTCGTAGAAGTAAACACGCATGCCAAGGTTTTCAGCAATAATACCCAGCTGAGTACCGATGTGACCGTAGCCAATAATACCTAAACGTTTACCACGAGCTTCGTAAGAGTTGTCGGCACTCTTCTTCCAGATGCCACGGTGTGCAAGAGCGTTCTTTTCTGGAATGCCACGTAGTAGCAATAGAACCTGACCAAGAACGAGCTCAGCAACGCTTCGAGTGTTTGAGAACGGTGCGTTGAACACAGGGATACCGCGTTTTGCTGCTGCTTGAAGGTTGACTTGGTTAGTACCAATACAGAAACAACCGACGGCAACCAGCTTTTCAGCTGCATCAATAACTTCTTGGGAGATGTTAGTGCGAGAACGAATACCAATGAAGTGGGCATCTTTAACTGCTTCAAGAAGTTCATCTTCCGGTAGCGAGCCTTTGTGGTACTCAATGTTTGTGTAACCAGCGGCTTGCAGTACTTCTACAGAAGAAGGGTGAAGACCTTCTAGAAGTAGAATTTTTATTTTTTCTTTTTCCAGTGAAACTTTGGCCATTGTTCTCGTCCTTAAAATGGAAAGGTTGGGCAAATGCGGCGCACGTGCTACAAAATGGCTGAAAGGGGAACAAATTCACCACTTTGTTAGGAGACAAACGTTTTCCCTGTGCGTCTTCTGAACAATAAAGTAACAAAAAAAAAATGTTTTGGGTAAGAAAATTACGGAATAAGACATAATTTTACAGCAATAAAGCAAAAAAAACGGCGCCCTAGGGCACCGTATGTAATGAAGTAACAGAAAAACTCAATCTTCTATTATTTATTCTTCGATTTTTGCACCTTCAGGCGTGCCGGTGATAACCACATCGGCACCACGGTGAGCGAACAGACCAACCGTCACAACACCAGCGATACCATTGATGATATCTTCTAGTTGTTTCGGGTTTTCGATCGCCATGTCGTACACATCTAGGATCACGTTGCCGTTATCGGTTGTGCAGCCTTCGCGGTAAACTGGGTCACCACCAAGCTTAACCAGCTCACGTGCCACGTATGAACGTGCCATTGGGATTACCTCAACAGGCAGTGGGAATTTACCCAGCACATCAACTGCTTTAGTGCCGTCAACAATACACACAAACTTGTCAGAGATAGCTGCTACGATTTTTTCACGAGTCAAAGCAGCGCCGCCGCCTTTGATCATATCGCGTGAAGCGTTAATCTCGTCTGCGCCATCAACATAGATGTCTAGTTTGAATACGTCGTTGCACTCAAATACTTTGATTTCTAGTGCTTCTAGTTTTTCAGTAGAGGCTACAGAGCTTGAAACCGCACCTTTGATTTTGTCTTTCATTGTGCCAAGTGCGTCGATGAAGTGATTTACTGTAGAGCCAGTACCTACACCTACAATGCTGCCTTCTTCAACATATTGAAGTGCTGCCCAGCCCGCTGCTTTTTTCATTTCATCTTGAGTCATGCCATTCTCCTGAATAAGGTCTTGCGCTTTGAATTAATCGTTCGCGTATTGAAGTTAACGTTTATATATCGAGGTTAACGTTTGCGGCGCGATTATAGCGCTTTAATGGTTGTTTTCCCATTGCCAAGTTTTACTCGGAGTCACGATTTTAGGTAACGGAATGTCCCACTCTTCAATCGGTAGGGTACCAACATGTTGGCAATCATGAGCCAAACCAATAGGAGTTGCGCCTTCGCCCGTCTCGAACCACTTCGCTAAGGTGCGATCGTAATATCCGCCGCCCATACCTAAGCGATGGCCATGAGAGTCAAATCCGACAAGGGGCGTAAGAATAAGGTCGAGTTGCTGACAAGGTTTAACCAGCATCTGATTGAGCTGAGGTTCGACAATACCGTACTTATTCAAGACCGTCGGTGTGGTTGGTGAGTAGTGCAGAAACAGCAGGTGCCCGGCAGAGAAGGGGTGCAATACTGGTAAATAAGTTTGCTTACCTTGCGCCCATAACCATTCGATTAAAGGCTGGGTATCGAGCTCGCCATCAATCGAAATATAAAGGGCAATATGTTGAGCTGACTGAATCTCATTGAGCTGAGAACACTGTTTAACTAAATCTATACCGGATTGAGTTTGCAGGTCGCCAGATAAGGCATTGCGCTTGATACGGATCTGTTTGCGAAATTCGCTGCGTGTGAGCGTCTTCATAAGAAGGGATACCCCAAAGTGCCGTTGAGAATAGATGGCCCTTGAACCAGCGAGTTCAAGGCGGATCAGCAATGATTACCGTAGGCTTCTCGGTCGGGCCGAGCATGCTCAATAGCACTCAAGTACTAACCCTTAGGGATTGCTTATCGGCTCGGGGACGTGAATCCTCTGACAAACACTCCAGGGTAAATTTTGTGTACGCTATTGCTGTCCGTGCTTAACTTTACTGAGGACATCTGAAAGTGATGTCGTGAGCTGTTCCATTCGCTCGGTCAGTGCGTTTTGTTCATCATTTGCTTCAAACTTCTTGGTTTGTAATTCGTAGCAAATATTCAGAGCTGCGATAGTCAGCAGCTTCACTTCATTGGTTACCTTAGTACGTTCAGCCATCTCTTTCAATCGATTATCAAGATCGGCCGCCGCTGCAATCAATGACTCTTCTTGCCCTGGTGGACAATTCACTCGAGTCAGTTTTCCTAATATTTCAACGTCTACCGCTTGATTACTCATGATGGATGAACTCTTTAACGCGCTATTTTAAGGCTGTTGCCCTTCGCCATTTTTTGAGAAAGAAAAAGTGCAAGTACCGATGAGGAAGCAATCTCCTCTGAGGGAGAAACTATAGGTAAACCGCTATTAAGATTCAAGCTTTTCAGAGTGACTGTTTGTAAATGAGAGCTTGAGCACACAGTAATTCAGCAAATTGAACAATTGGTAGTCAGTCATCCTTCAATTGCTGGGGATCGATGCTTACCAGAATTGGGGTGAAGTGGTACGATTATACTATCGATATAAAGAATAACTGAGCGAGCTATCTGATGAGCGAAACTACTTTACCTGACTACCTAACGGTTGCGACTGAACTTCAATCGGCAAGTCTAGCCGTAACCCCTGCTGAGATGCACGGTTTATTAACGGGTATGTTAAGCGGAGGCTTAAGCCTTGCAGATAAAAGCTGGCAACCACTGATCTTCGATTACACCAATGAAGGCATGGGTTGGCCAGATCGCGCATTAACGCTAGCGGAAGCGACACTGAAAGTAACGACCAGTGAAATCACAGGTTCAGGCATGGAACTGTCTATGTTGCTGCCTGACGAAGACGCAAGCGCAAGCCTGTTTGACTTGGCTGACGGTGTGTCTGATTGGATTAACCATTTCATTTCTGGCTTAGGCTTGGTTGGCGCTCAATTGAACAAAGCGTCTGACAGCACCAAAGAAGCATTAGCTGATCTTGAAGAGATGGCAAAGCTTGGCATTGACGAAGAAGATGATATGGAAGAGCAAGCGCAGCTTCTAGAACACGTTATTGAGCACGTAAAAGCGTGTGCACTAACGATTCATGCTGAATTTGGTGCTCGCCCATCTGAAGATGCGGCGCCTACCATTCATTAATTCGTTGGCCGGTTTGAGGTTATGATGGCTCAGTATGATGTTGTAATTGCTGGTGGCGCAATGGCAGGGGCAACCTTAGCCCTTGCTTTGAATCACCTAAGCCAAGGCTCACTGTCGATTGCGGTAGTGGAGCCTTATCAGGTTGATCATCAAGCTCACCCAGGGTTTGATTCTCGTTCGATCGCTTTGTCCTATGGCACGGTGCAGATCCTGGATTCTTTGCAGTTGTGGCAATCTATCGCTCCGGTCGCGACCCCGATTAAAGATATCCATGTTTCGGATCGCGGGCATGCCGGAATGACAGACATCTACAGTGAAGAGCTTGCTGTAGATGCGCTTGGCTACGTGGTCGAGTTAGCAGATGTGGGTCGAATCTATCAACAGAAGCTGGAATCAGAAGCGGCCATTACCATGCTTTGTCCTGAGTCTGTCAGTAAAGTTGAACGTGAAGATGCGTTGACGACGATTGAACTGACAAGTGGGCAAACAGTAACCACCAAGTTATTGGTTGCAGCTGACGGTGCAATCTCAACCTGTTGCCAACAGCTCAATATCTCATTGAGTGAGCACGACTTTGAGCAAGTCGCTGTGATTGCCAATATCGTTTCGAGTGAGCCCCACCAAGGTCGCGCATTTGAGCGTTTTACTCATCATGGGCCAGTTGCTCTATTACCGATGAGTGACAACCGTTTATCGCTGGTTTGGTGTTTAACACCAGAGCAAGCACAAAAAGTGATGACGCTAAACGACAATGAGTTTCTTGATCAGCTGCAGAGTGACTTTGGCTGGCGACTTGGCCGATTAGAGAAAGTAGGCAAGCGTGCGAGCTACCCTCTGATTCTTCGTCACCGACAGCAAAATATATCTCATCGATTTGCCATTGTTGGTAATGCTGCTCAAACGCTTCACCCCATTGCGGGGCAAGGCTTTAACCTAGGTATCCGAGATGTGGCTTCCTTGGCAGAAGAGTTGTGTACCCAGTTAGATGATGTGGGTCGTTACCGTGGTCTTGTTAACTTTAGAAAGCGTAGAGAACAAGACAGAGAAGCCACGATTACGTTGACTTCAAGCCTAGTTCACCTGTTCTCAAACGATTATATGACCGCTCGCATTGGGCGTAATCTTGGGTTAGCCGTAATAGATAACCTTCCACCACTTAAAGGTCCACTTTTGCGTCATACGCTTGGCCTAGTAGAAAGATAAGGTAATAAATAATGATGCAAAGTGTTGATATCGCGATTGTTGGTGGTGGCATGGTTGGCCTAGCGCTCGCTGCTGCCCTAAAAGACAGTGACTTAAGAATTGCTGTCATTGAAGGCAGAGCTCCCAGCGAAGGGCTGAGTGAGTTGCCTGATGTACGTGTATCCGCGTTGAGTCGTTCTAGTGAAGTGATTCTTCGTAACCTAGGTGCATGGCAAGGTATCGAACAAAGACGCGCTGCACCGTATCAAGCGATGGAAGTGTGGGAGCAAGACAGCTTTGCTCGTATTGAGTTTGACTCGACACGCTTGGCTCAGCCTAACCTTGGCCATATCGTTGAAAACCGTGTGATTCAATTAGCGCTGCTTGATCAGGTTAAGAAGCAAGACAACGTCAGCCTGTATATGCCCGCAACGTGTAAAACGATGGCGATTGGTGAAAGCGAAGCATGGTTAACGCTAGATAATGGTCAAGCATTGACAGCTAAGTTAGTTGTTGGAGCAGACGGCGCAAACTCTTGGGTTCGTAAGCAGCAAGATATCCCATTAACACATTGGGATTACGGACACAGTGCGATTGTCGCGAACATCAAAACCACAGAGCCGCACCACAGCGTTGCTCGTCAAATATTCACGCCTCAAGGTCCATTGGCATTCCTACCAATGCAACCAAGCCACATGAGCTCGATTGTTTGGTCTACGGAACCAAACCGTGCCGAGAAGCTGGTATCCATGTCGGATGCTGATTTTAATAAGCAGCTAACGGCAGAGTTCGACTCAAAGCTTGGATTGTGCGAAGTGGTTGGTGACCGTTTTGCCTTCCCACTGCGCATGCGTTATGCCCGTGACTTTGCGGTAGAGCGTGTGGCTTTGGTTGGTGATGCTGCTCATACCATTCACCCATTAGCAGGGCAGGGCGTGAACCTTGGCCTATTAGACGCAGCAAGCTTAGCGCAAGAGCTGTTAAAGCTATGGGCTGCGGGTGAAGACATTGGCACCAAGCGTAATCTTCGCGGCTACGAGCGCTGGAGAAAAGCAGAGGCGGCGAAAATGATTGCTTCAATGCAGGGCTTTAAAGATCTGTTTGAAGGCGATAACCCAGCCAAGAAGCTGATTCGTGGCATTGGTATGAAGCTTGCGGGACAATTACCGGGTGCGAAAGATGAGATCATGAAGCGCGCATTGGGTTTGTCAGGCAATCTTCCTGACTTAGCTAAGCGTCCAGTGATTCATCGATAATGACATAGTGTTCTGGTGATTTATCGAATCATCATTGATACGAAACTTGGTACGAAAAAAGGGTTGGCATAATGCCAACCCTTTTTGTTTTTAATTCTGTAGATAATTAGGTCATGCGTACGCGCAGCGCAGTTTCATGATTTCACTATTTATTTCTTTCACTGTTTGAAAGTGACGTTTTTCTGCTCGGTCTGGTAGCACTAGCTTACCGTTATCAAACTCAAATTTTCCTACGCCGTAAATGTAGATTCGTCCTTTGAAAAGTCGACTTACATGTTTAGCAATCATACTCGGTGTATAGCGCTTAAACAGTCTCATTCTTAATTATCCTTATATTTACCTAGCCTGCATATTATAGAAAAACTCCGAGATAATAATTGTGATAAGCATGGAGTTATATGCAGTAGAGTTGACGTTAATTAGATATTTGTGCTGTTCTAAGCACTTTCTTCAGTAAATATCTATTTTTACGTGAGCTCCTCCCCAAAATAATACTGAGTAGTGAACTGCCGTGAACTTTCCTGTTCGGTATTAAGCAGTGATAATGTTACAAGTATAAGAATAGGCGGGATTTTTTGGTTTGTGTAATCAAATTGTAAATTTCGGACAAAAAAAAGCCCGTCTAAAACGGGCGAATAGTCACAGATGCATTACACAAAAGTGGATACTGATGTTACTCAGTGGATTCACTTGCACTGATTTGCTTAATAGCTAGTCAGTAAATTTACAATAACGCAAATTTAACTTTGTGACTACTTATGCTTTTATTTTGAGTAACTATTTATTAATGGTGTGTTCTTCTTATGACGAAGTTCACACTAAAAATGTACTCAATGAAATATTCAAATGAAGTTTGCGAAGCATGATCTGATCGAAACGATCATCGACTGATGTCCGCGACGGTCGGTGCACATAACGCCATAAGATCATTGAGATCCAACGCAACGCCAGCCATTCGGTCGCCGGAACTAATGGTTACGGTCGAGTTGTTTTGAATGGAAGGATCAAAAATGATCGGCATGTGTCTCTTGAGAGCAAGCGGGCCAACGCAACCCACTTTAAAGCCAGTGATCGCTTCAACATCAGCGAGCGACACGCAGGTCATTCGACGGCAATTCAATACCGAGCGTACTTTCTTGGGGTCGACAGAGCGATCGCCAGCAGTACAGGCTAACGCATACTGGTTGCCCATATCCTTGAGCAGGATGCACTTCACCATTTGAGAGGCGTCGATGCCTCGCTCTTGTGCGGTTTCTTCAATGCTGGTGGTTGGCTTGCTTTGCATCAGCAGGCGATAGTTCACCTGCTGTTGATCCAGCCATTGTGTAATCAGCGTTTCCACGTGGTTACTCGTCGTCAAGGCTGTACGGCAGTGGCAGGATATTCCATGTTTGATCAGGCTGCGCGGTCAGTCGAAGCTTAACATCGTCATCAAGGTTGTTTGGCAGTACCATCAAACCAATCGCTTGGTTATCAGCAAATTGATAGACGTTTAATAGTCGGCCTGCGCCACGCCAGTTCTCACCCACGCTACGTTCTAGTTCAATTGGGTTCTCTAGAGACAATACTTCTGCTGTCGTTCCTGAAACAATACGCATCTCACGTTTGTTCATTCCACGGTACTTGGCACGAGCTACCGTTTCTTGACCTGTGTAGCAGCCTTTTGAAAAGCTGATTCCACCAATTGCTTGCAGGTTAAGCGCTTGAGGGATGTGCTCGTTTTGCTCTGCTTTCGATAGGTTAGGCTGAGCATCTAGAATTTCATGATATTGCCAAAGTGCTTCTGATACTTTTTCTGCTGAACTACTTGAGACTAAAGTTGCAGCAACTTCTTCCGTAATAAGCAACACCCAGCGATTGTCAGAGACTTTAACCGCTGTGCCACCAGAGATAGCACGCACGTTACCTTGGTTTTCTGAAATTGAATCAATGTATTGATCCGCAGATGCGCCCATCACACCGATAACAACATCTGTCGTTTGCTCGATATCAACCTTAGAGAACACGGCGTATTTTTTGATTTCGACCAGTTCTACTTCAATCGCAGATTTAGGCTGCATGAGCGCGTAACCGCCATTGTGATGGAACAGGCGGAAGATACTCCATACCTTTCCTTTTGCATCACAGTGCGCGCCTAACGTGGATTCATCATTAGGAAGAGTGACGACATCGCACGTTACTTGACCTTGTAGGTACGACTTTTTGTCATCGCCTATCATGGTGATTGCGCTCCAGTCTGACACGTGTGTCATCATCAGTTCTGGAAGCGATTCATTTTGCGTATGAGCGAGTGGCTGAAATGTGTTTTTCCAATCCATTTTATCTTTCCTAAGAATTTTATTTGGCTCTATGTTAATCCGGTTCTGTTTCTTTGTCAGCCTAGGTTTTTTTGTGAGCTTAGATAGGGACTGTGACTCACACAGTAGTTGCAGGGCGTATGACTTGTTACACTCCGAGAAAGAAAAATTATAGGTGAGGATAGCCAATGTACACTGCAGAGCAGAAAGCACGAATTAAATGGGGTTGCCGTCGCGGCATGTTAGAACTTGATGTAGTCATCATGCCATTTTTCGAAGAGTGTTTTGATTCATTGCAAGAGCAGGAACAGCGCGAGTTTGTTTCTCTATTAGAGTGTGATGATCCAGATTTGTTTACTTGGGTAATGGGACACGGACGCAGTGAAAACCTAGGCCATGCATCAATGGTTGATAAAATTGTCGCACACAACCTCAGCAAGGTTCGTTAAGCTTCAGCTTAACCCTTCGTATTCCGCATTATTTGCAAAAGGCACTATTTTTGGGTGCCTTTTGTTTTTCATCGTCCTGTCTTCTATTCCACTTGCCGCCAGCCTTTATTGCTTAGCTTTAATGATCCGCTTATTTAGAAACAACCGTGTGATTCTAAATAGTGCCTATGGGCGTTTTGATTACAAAGAGGATGGTGATATTCGACTCAATAACCGAACTTACCGACTCAAGTCCGTTGATAAGATCTGGGCGCAGTTTTTCGTTAAATTGCAGTTTGAATGCGGGTATTCGGTACTGCTTTGGCGAGACAGTTGTTGCGAGCGCGAATATCGTCATTTTCTGGCGAACTTACAACGAGCACGCTAGAGAAGCCAAACTATTCGATGAAAGAAAGTATTAGATAAAAGAAAGCGTTAGACAAAAGAAAAGGGAGCACTCGGCTCCCTTTCGTTTAATCATTTTCCGCTGACGGCTAATTCGCTAAGTACGTTTAACCAATTATTATGATTGGCGTTTCTCTGGCGTCAGAATCGTTGGGCCACTGTCTTCTGCAAGTTCAGGGTAATCCAACGTGTAGTGAAGGCCGCGGCTCTCTTTGCGTTGCATTGCACAACGAACCATTAGCTCTGCGACCTGTAGCAAGTTACGCAGTTCTAATAGGTTATTCGAAACCTTGAAGTAGCTGTAGTACTCATGAGTTTCTTGTTGCAGCATCTGAATACGACGCAATGCACGCTCTAGTCGTTTATCCGTTCGAACAATGCCCATGTAATCCCACATGAATAGGCGCAGTTCGTGCCAGTTGTGTTGAATGATAACTTCTTCATCACTGTTGGTGACTTGGCTTTCATCCCATGCTGGCAGTTCAGCGCACAGTTGAGATTGGTCGATGTTCTCAACGATATCTTTTGCTGCTGCCCATGCGTAAACCACACACTCAAGCAGTGAGTTAGAAGCCATACGGTTTGCACCGTGTAAGCCGGTGTAGCTCACTTCGCCAATCGCATACAAGTTCGTTAGGTCGGTTTGACCTTGCTTATTCACCATGACACCACCACAAGTGTAGTGAGCAGCTGGCACGATAGGGATCGGCTCTTTGGTCATATCGATGCCCAAGTCCATCAAGCGAGTATGGATCATCGGGAAGTGCGTTGTGATGAATTCTTCAGGTTTGTGGCTGATATCAACATACATGCAGTCGGCACCCAAGCGCTTCATTTCGAAGTCAATTGCACGAGCAACCACATCACGTGGCGCCAGTTCACCGCGCTCATCGAAGTCCTTCATAAAGCGAGAACCATCTGGACGACGCAAGTAAGCACCTTCACCACGCAGTGCTTCCGTTAGTAGGAAGTTACGCGCTTCTGGGTGGAATAAACAAGTTGGGTGGAACTGGTTGAACTCAAGGTTTGCCACACGACAACCCGCACGCCAAGCGATAGCAATACCATCACCTGAAGAAACATCTGGGTTAGAGGTGTATTGGTAAACCTTTGAAGCGCCGCCTGTTGCTAATACAACAAATTTAGCGCGCACGGTTTCAACGTGTTCTTGGTTACGGTTCCAAATGTAGGCACCGATCACCTTGTCTTTTGAACCACCAATCTTATCTTCAGTAATCAAATCCAGCGCATTGTGGCGCTCGAAGATCTCGATATTTGGGTGGTTGTTGACGTTATCTTGTAGTGAGGTTTGCATCGCCATGCCAGTTGCATCGGCAGCGTGCAGAATTCTGCGGTGACTGTGACCACCCTCACGAGTGAGGTGATATTTTGGTTGGCCTTCTGTGCTGTTCTCATCTTTATCAAATGGAACACCACCATCAATCAGCCATTGCACACACTCTTTCGCATTTTCAGCAATGAATTGAACTGTATCTTCTTCGCATAACCCAGCCCCAGCTATTTGAGTATCCTCTACATGAGACTCAATACTGTCCGACTCATCGAACACCGCGGCGATACCACCTTGTGCGTAATACGTCGATCCTTCGCTGCGTGGTCCTTTGCTTAATACAATTACTTTTGCATGTTCTGCTACGCGTAAGGCTAATGACAAGCCTGCCGCACCACTTCCTACCACTAATACATCACACTGATGTTCACGGTTTGCGTTCATAAAACTTATTAAATCCCGGGCTATAGTCGAGTTGTCCACTCTCAATTGACTTTGTCTTGTTTTAGGAGTTTGGGTAAGACTGTTATAATCTCTCCAGAGTCATCCTTAAACGCTATGCAAAATCAATATATAGACAGCTATCTAGAAATATTTAATTGCTCAATACCATTGCTTTTGCTCAAGTTTCCCCAAATTGATAGGGATAGCTATTTTTATTACATCACATTGTGAAACAATAATGGCAAATAATTTTAAGAAAGTTGGAACTTTCGGTATTTGGCTTAGTCACAATAGTGCTCTTGTAGACGGTGGTGTCAATACTACATTTCGCATAATTAGTACCCATATCTGTGAAGGTGAGGGTTATAACAATAGGAGTACCCGCTCGAATGAACGAGCAGCTAACCGATCAAGTGTTGATTGAGCGAGTTCAGAGTGGAGATAAGCAGGCATTTAACTTACTAGTGGTTAAGTATCAAAACAAAGTTTGTAATCTTATCTCTCGATACGTGAATAATTCCGGTGATGTACCTGATGTAGCACAAGAAGCTTTTATTAAAGCTTACCGCGCGATACCTAACTTTCGTGGCGAGAGTGCCTTCTATACATGGTTGTACCGAATTGCCGTGAACACCGCTAAAAATCATATCGTTGCCCAAAGCCGTAGGCCGCCAGCAACAGATGTAGATGCAGAAGATGCAGAATATTACGAAACAGGCAGCGCGTTAAAAGAAATATCGAACCCTGAGAACTTAACGCTGTCAAAAGAATTGAAACAAGTCGTTTTTGGAGCGATTGAAGCGCTACCAGAAGACTTAAAAACTGCAATGACGTTGCGAGAGCTCGAAGGTTTGAGCTACGAAGAGATTGCAGAAGTAATGGATTGCCCTGTAGGAACCGTACGTTCGCGTATTTTCCGAGCTCGTGAAGCGGTGGAAAAGAAAATTAAACCTCTTTTGCAACGCTAGAACTTGTAATAATTATGGTGAAAATAATGGCTGATAAAGAAAAGCTTTCGGCACTCATGGATGGTGAAACGATCGATAAAGCTCTCATTGTAGATCTCGAATCCGATCAAGAAAGCATGGATACCTGGCAGAGTTACCATTTAATTGGTGATGTTATGCGTGGGGATGCGCCAGAAACTCCAGAGTGGAACATTGCTAATAGTGTAGCGGCAGCGCTTGAGAACGAGCCTGCACATGGTTCAATGTCGAACCTGCACCAAGCGAATGTTGAACCTACTGTTGCTCCAATTGAAGAGCAACCTAAACCTCAGCAAGCGAAGCGTCAGCTTCCGGCGTGGTTACAACAGTTTGGACAAGTTGCCGTGGCAGCGTGTGTTTCATTAGCCGTTGTACTAGGTGTTCAACAATATGGTGGCAGCGATCCTGCAGCACCAGAGCAGTTGCCTGTACTCCAGACGATTCCATTTGCGGGTTCTGCGGAACCAGTAAGCTTAACGCGTGACTCTGTTGAGAAACCAGCATCTGAAGCTAACTTGCAAGAGCAGCGCAAACGCGTTCATGCAATGCTAGAAGATTATGAGCTGCAGCTAAGATTAAACAGTGATGCATCGCCAATGCAAGATGCACATCTAGAATCGGACATTGAATGAAGAAAATCCTGGTCAGTGCACTGACACTGTTCAGCTTGATGTCTCCAACAGCCTTTGCAGAGGAAACCACTGCAAAGGCGTTGTTGCATCAAATGAACGAGGCCAGTCAGCATCTAAATTACGAACTCTCCTACATTTTGATAAAGAAGAGCAGTATTGAGCCTCTTGTTTATCGCCATGCGGTTAACGACGACCAACAACTTGCACACCTTGTTTATCTAAGCGGCCCTGTTCGTGAAGTCATTCGACGTGGCAACGAAGTTAGCTACATCGAACCGGGTACAGAGCCATTTACGATTCAGTCTGGCAGCATGGTCGCACCTGTTATTCCGATGATTAATCGAGATATCGAATCTCTGAATCAGTACTACGACTTTGTGAAAGTTGGGCGCTCTCGTGAAGCGGGCAGCACCACTCAAGTGCTACGTGTCGTGCCGAAAGACGGCCTTCGCTACTCTTACGTGGTTTGGGTCGATGAAAAAACGAGTCTTCCTTTGCGTGCCGACCTTTTGGATCGTGATGGCGAAGTGCTTGAACAGTACCGCACTATCTCTTACGTGGTGAACGATAAGATTGCTGAGGCAATGGGGGGCTTGAACCAAGCTCAATTGCCGAAAGTTTTATCACTGCCGGAAGGCTTAGTGAGTGAAACTAACTGGCAAGCCTCGTGGATTCCTGAAGGGTTTAAGTCAAAAGAGCTTAGCCGCTATCAAATGGCTGCGACCGATAAAATGGTTGAAAGTCAGCTTTTCAGTGATGGACTGTTTAGCTTTTCGGTTTATATTGCTGAAAAAGACGAACATTCATTGAAAGGGCAGCTAGTGCGTCAAGGGCGTAGAACCTTGCACAGCTTAGTGATTGGCGACAAAGAGATCTCTGTGGTTGGTGACATTCCGCCAGCAACTGCGAAACGTATTGCTCAGTCAGTTACATTCAATAAATCGGTACAAGCGCAATGATGACCGCGTTGGCGACCGTTAGCTCGGTTGAACAAAAAGGTAAGCAATACTTTGTTCAACTGAGCTGCGAACAACAAACCAGTTGTAGTAGCTGTTCTTCTCAAAAAAGCTGTGGCACCGGTATTGTGACCAAGGCTGTTGGCAATAAATCTTTGTTTTGGCAGCTTAAAACCAAAAGCTTAGTCAAAGCAGGGCAAATCGTAGAAATTGGCTTTCCAGAAAAAAGCCTACTTCAATCGGCAGCCATTGTTTATCTCATCCCACTTTTCATGTTGATGATTGGTGCTGGTTTTGGACAACTCTTGTTACAACCCTTACTCCAAGGGGGCGAGGGCATTGTTATCTTAAGTGCAGCACTGTTTACTGCTGGTGGAATTGCCTTAGCGAAGCGGTTAGCCAAACCCATGGAAGACAAATCCAAGCAAGAAGTCGTCTTGATTCGAATCCTAGGTGAGTCTCTCGTCTAATTTATGATGCTTCTTGCCCTTAAATTGGGTAGAATCTGCCAACTTGATTGAAATGCCGCCACCAATGCTGACTGTAGATTGGACGCGTCGCGGCTTTCTTATTATCCCTATTCAAAGAGTTTAGTCACACCAAGCCTATGAAGCACATTCGTAATTTTTCGATTATCGCCCACATCGACCACGGTAAGTCGACCCTTTCTGACCGCTTAATCCAAGTTTGTGGAGGATTAAGTGAACGTGAGATGGCAGCTCAAGTCCTCGATTCTATGGATATAGAACGCGAGCGTGGTATTACAATTAAAGCGCAGAGTGTGACTTTAGATTACAAAGCTAAAGATGGTGAAACTTACCAACTTAACTTTATCGACACTCCTGGACACGTAGACTTCTCTTACGAAGTATCTCGTTCTCTGGCGGCTTGTGAAGGCGCACTACTTGTAGTGGATGCTGGCCAAGGTGTTGAAGCACAAACTCTAGCAAACTGTTACACAGCAATCGAAATGGAACTGGAAGTAGTGCCAATCTTGAACAAGATTGACTTACCTGCAGCTGAACCAGAACGTGTTGCTGAAGAAATCGAAGAGATCGTTGGCATCGATGCGATGGAAGCTACTCGCTGTTCTGCGAAAACAGGTTTGGGTGTTGATGATGTTCTAGAAAACATCGTGACGGCAATCCCGCCACCGGAAGGTGATCCTGAAGCGCCTCTACAAGCGTTGATCATTGACTCTTGGTTCGATAACTACCTTGGCGTAGTTTCTTTGGTTCGTATTAAAAACGGTAAGCTGAAGAAGAACGACAAGATTCGAGTAATGTCGACAGACCAAGTATGGGGTGTTGACCGTTTAGGTATCTTCACGCCTAAGCAAATCGATACTACAGAGCTAAATACTGGCGAAGTAGGTTGGGTTGTTTGTGGTATTAAAGACATCCTAGGTGCACCAGTTGGTGATACGTTGACGCTTGCAAAAGGCGGCAGCACTGAACGTCTACCTGGTTTCCAAAAAGTGAAGCCTCAGGTATACGCTGGTCTATTCCCTGTTTCATCTGATGACTACGAAAACTTCCGTGATGCGTTAGGCAAACTAAGCCTGAACGATGCATCACTGTTCTTTGAACCAGAAAGTTCAGCAGCACTTGGTTTTGGTTTCCGTTGTGGCTTCTTAGGAATGCTTCACATGGAGATCATCCAAGAGCGTCTAGAGCGTGAATACGACCTAGACCTAATCACAACAGCTCCAACAGTAGTGTATGAAGTTGTAAAAACAGATAAAACGGTTCTTTACGTTGATAGCCCGGCTAAACTGCCAGCGGTTAATGACCTAGAAGAAATTCGTGAGCCAATTGCACGCTGTAATATTCTGGTACCTTCGGATTACCTAGGTAACGTAATCACACTGTGTGTTGAGAAGCGTGGCGTGCAAGTCGACATGGTTTACCACGGTAACCAAGTTGCTGTGACGTATGACCTTCCTATGGCAGAAGTTGTTCTAGACTTCTTTGACCGTCTGAAGTCAACGTCTCGCGGCTATGCATCATTGGATTACAACTTCCAACGTTACGAGCCATCAAACATGGTACGTGTAGACGTATTGCTGAATGGCGAAACGGTTGATGCACTAGCGATCATTACGCACAAAGATATTGCTCAGTCTCGTGGTCGTCTACTGGTAGAGAAGATGAAAGAATTCATCCCTCGTCAGATGTTCGATATCGCGATTCAAGCAGCGATTGGTAACCACATCATTGCTCGTTCTACAGTGAAACAACTGCGTAAGAACGTAATCGCAAAATGTTACGGTGGTGATATCAGTCGTAAGAAGAAACTTCTTAAGAAACAAAAAGAAGGTAAGAAGCGTATGAAGCAGATCGGTAACGTTGAACTGCCTCAAGAAGCATTCTTAGCAATTCTTCATGTTGGTAAAGACTAACTTTATCCAGCATTAAACGAATAATTGAAAGTGGAAGAGTAGCTCGCTATTCTTTCACTTTCGTTATTTTTAAAGAAATGAAATTTAAGGGATATCAATGGCTAATACATTTTCGCTTATCTTAGTGATCGTAACTCTAGTGACCGGCATTGTATGGGCGTTGGAAAAGTTTGTGTGGGCGAAGAAGCGCCAGCAAAAACTTGCTGACGTTGAAGCACAATCGAATGGCCTAGACGCTGAAACCAGCGCAAAAGTTACGGCTCAGCCTTGGTGGGTTGAGAACAGTGTGTCCATTTTCCCGGTAATTGCATTTGTTTTGGTTCTGCGTTCATTTATTTATGAACCGTTTCAAATCCCTTCTGGCTCGATGATGCCAACCCTTTTGGTTGGTGATTTCATCTTGGTAGAGAAGTACGCGTACGGTCTAAAAGACCCAGTATGGCGCACTCAATTGGTAGAAACAGGCAAGCCAGAACGCGGTGATTCAATCGTATTTAAGTACCCACCTCAGCCAAACATCGACTACATTAAGCGTGTTGTTGGTATGCCTGGTGACACGATTCGCTACAGCAGTCGTAAAGAAATCTGTATTCAGGCGAAGGGTACAAGTAGCTGTGAACCAGTGAAACTAAGTAATGTTGAAGAGAGCCAATTTATTCAAGATGGTGTGCCTCTGATTCAGCTGAACGAACAGCTTGGAGACGTAGAGCACCAGATTTTAGTTAACCCATTACGCCGTGATCGTGTGCAAGCATATCAGCCTCGCAATGGTGTTAACGAATGGGTCGTTCCAGAAGGCCAGTACTTTGTGATGGGTGATAACCGTGACAACAGTGCCGATAGCCGTTACTGGGGCTTTGTCCCTGAAGCAAACCTTGTTGGTAAGGCCGTTGCTATTTGGATCAGCTTCGAGTTTGAACGCGGTTCAGACAGTGTACTTCCAACATGGATTCCTACTGGTGTGCGTTTTAATCGCATCGGTGGGATTCATTAATCGATCACATAACACATCGAGAGAGCATGAATTCTCCAATTGATAAACTAGAGAGAAAGATTGGCTATCAGTTTAATGATGCCGATCTTATCCACTTGGCGCTGACTCACCGCAGCGCCGCAGGTAAACATAACGAACGTCTTGAGTTTCTGGGCGATTCAATTTTAAGTTTTGTTATCGCTGATGATCTTTACCACCGTTTTCCTAAGGTAAACGAAGGTGATATGAGCCGCATGCGCGCAACATTAGTACGTGGTCATACATTGGCAGAACTAGGTCGTGAATTCGAACTAGGAGATTACTTAAAATTAGGTCCAGGTGAGTTGAAGAGTGGCGGTTTCCGTCGTGATTCTATTCTAGCGGATGCGGTTGAAGCGATCATCGGCGCTGTCTATTTAGATAGTGATACCGAGACGGTTCGCGGCATTATTTTAAGCTGGTACCAATCTCGCCTAGATGCTATTCAGCCTGGAGTATCTCAAAAAGATCCGAAAACTCGCCTACAAGAGTTTTTGCAAGGTCGAAGAAATCCTCTACCTGTCTACACAGTGACTAATATTAAAGGTGAAGCACACAACCAAGAGTTTACGGTTGAGTGTGAAGTGGCAGGTGTGGATAAACCTGTTATCGGTAAAGGCACTAGCCGCCGCAAGGCAGAACAAGCGGCTGCTGAAACAGCATTAGAGCAATTAAGCAATGTCTGATAACAACCAAGATTTCGATATCGATGCATTCTTTTCATCTGATAGCAAAAAAACAGGCCTACCGGAAAACCAACACTGTGGCTTCATCGCTATTGTCGGTCGCCCAAACGTAGGTAAGTCGACGCTTCTGAACCATATTCTGGGTCAGAAGATTTCTATTACATCACGTAAACCACAGACGACACGTCACCGTATTATGGGTGTTGAAACTGAGGGTGATTACCAAGCGATCTTTGTTGATACTCCTGGACTTCATATTGAAGAAAAGCGTGCCATCAACCGCTTGATGAACCGTGCGGCGAACAGCTCACTGAGTGATGTGAACCTAGTATTCTTCCTTGTCGATGGTACTCACTGGACTGACGACGATGAGATGGTTCTGAACAAACTGAAGAAGACTGACTTCCCAGTTGTACTTTGCATCAACAAAGTAGATAACGTTCAAGACCGTACTAACGTGATGCAGCACATGATGGAAGTCTCTAAGAAGATGGACTTCATTGATGTAGTGCCAATCTCAGCGAAGCAAGGTAAAAACATTGATGTACTGCGTAAGCACGTACGTGAACATTTACCTAAAGCGACACACCACTTCCCTGAAGAATACGTGACTGATCGCTCGCAACGTTTTATGGCCTCTGAAATTATCCGTGAAAAGCTGATGCGCTTTACAGGTGATGAGCTACCTTACTCGGTAACGGTTGAAATCGAACGTTTCGATTACAACCCAGATAACGATGGCTTCCACATCAATGCACTGATTCTTGTTGAGCGTACAGGTCAGAAGAAAATGGTGATTGGTAAAGCGGGCGAGAAGATCAAAACGATTGGTCGTGAAGCGCGTATCGATATGGAAGAGCTATTCGGCCGTAAGGTTTACCTAGAGACTTGGGTCAAGGTTAAATCTGGCTGGGCTGATGATGAGCGTGCACTTCGCTCGTTAGGCTACATCGACGATCTATAATATATTGAACGTCACTTTCTGAGATTAAGAAAGTTGAACTGAAGATAAATCCAAGAGAGAGTGCGAACTCTCTCTTTTTGTATCTGTAATAAGGGTAAGTGATTGAGCGAAGGGTTACAGCGATGCTTTGTGTTGCACCGTCGACCATACAGTGAGTCGAGCCTGATCTTGGACGTCTTCAGCGAAGAGTTCGGTCGGGTGACGTTGATGTCTAAAGGCGCTCGCAGCAAGCGTTCCAATTTGAAAGGTGCATTACAACCTTTTACGCCGCTACTGCTTAAGTGGTCTGGTAATGGTTCGATGAAAACCTTACGCCAAGCTGAACCGATTAGCTTGGGGCTTCCTCTCGCCGGTATTAATCTGTATTCAGGCATGTACGTGAACGAGCTTATCGGTCGCGTATTGATGGCAGAAGTACCGATGCCTGCGCTTTTTCACGACTATCTTCATGCTTTAACAGAGCTGGCGCATAATGATAACCCTGAGCCAGCACTGCGTCGCTTTGAGCTGGCTCTATTATCCGCTATGGGTTATGGCGTCGACTTTTTACACTGCGCGGGCACTGGCGAAGCGATCGATCCGAGCATGACTTATCGCTATCGAGAGCAGAAAGGTTTCATCGCTTCGGTGCGTCGAGACAACCTGACTTTTATGGGCGATGAACTTATCGCAATCAGTGAACGTAGGTTTATCACTAAAGAGCAGTTAAAAGCGGCAAAACGCTTTACACGCATAGCCTTAAAGCCGTATCTTGGCGGCAAACCATTAAAAAGTAGAGAGCTATTTATGCCAACAATAGCCCTCTCTAGAGCACGGAGTATTGGAAAATGAGCTCAATCCTTTTAGGCGTTAATATCGACCATATTGCAACACTACGTAATGCACGTGGTACTAAATACCCAGATCCAGTACACGCAGCTGAAATTGCTGAACGTGCGGGTGCTGACGGCATTACTGTTCACCTGCGTGAAGACCGTCGTCATATCGTTGACCGTGATGTACGTATTCTGGCTGAAACACTTCAAACTCGTATGAATTTGGAGATGGCAGTAACGGACGAGATGGTTCAAATTGCCCTCGATACTAATCCTGAGTTTGTTTGTCTGGTTCCAGAGAAGCGTGAAGAGCTAACCACTGAAGGTGGCTTGGACGTGGTTGGTCAACTTGAAAAGATCAAAGCTGCGACGGAAAAACTGTCTGCTGCTGGCATTAAGGTGTCTCTATTTATCGATGCTGACCGTGAGCAAATCGACGCAGCAAAAGCGTGTGGCGCACCGTTCATTGAACTGCACACTGGTCATTACGCCGATGCTAAAACAGAGGAAGACCAACAAGACGAGCTGAAAAAGATCGCTGCAGGCGCAAGCTACGCGGACGATCTTGGTATCACAGTCAATGCGGGTCATGGTCTGACTTACCACAACGTTGCACCGATTGCGGCTCTTCCTGAGATCTACGAGCTGAACATCGGTCACTCGATCATGGGACGTGCAGTGTTTGATGGTTTGAACAAAGCCGTTGCAGACATGAAAGCCGTGATGGAAACAGCACGCAACAACGCTTAATTTCCTAAACAGTAAGCGTTAAGTCGTAAGCGACGAATTAGTAGAATTAATAGATAGAAGTTTAGTAGTAGGGTAAGCATGGCTGTTGTTGGATTAGGTACAGATATCGCAGAAATTGAACGTATTGAAAAGGCGTTGTCACGAAGTGGTGACGCTTTTGCTCAGCGTATTTTGACCGATTCTGAATTTGAAGTATTCCAGCAACTCAAGCAAAAAGGGCGTTACCTTGCAAAACGTTTTGCTGCCAAAGAAGCGGCATCTAAGGCGTTAGGCACGGGTATCGCGCTGGGTGTGACCTTTCACGACTTTGAGATTTCAAACGATGAGCACGGCAAGCCAGTTCTGAGCCTGCATAAAAAAGCGCGTGAAATCGCAGAGGCGAATGGCACAACATCGATTCATTTGACTATCTCGGATGAGCGTCACTACGCAGTGGCAACGGTGTTACTCGAATCGTAAACAGATTATCGCTACTTTATATCTAGTGCTCTTGGCTCTAGACAGAAAAAAGCAGAGCTCATGAGCTCTGCTTTTTTATTGGCGGGTAAACCGTCGAATGAATATTGGTGAGTAACAAGTACCCGCTAAGTCTTCACCGGTTTCAAGTAATGAATCGCGGTTGCTTGAACCTTATCTAATTCATCCTGAAGCTCGAAAAGCTCCGGTTCAATGTCTTCAACAGACGTGCCTGAACGCAGCTCTTTCTCTATCGTCGCACATACCGATTTTAGTCTTGGTACGCCGCTGTACGAGCTGCTGCCATGCATCTTGTGGATGATGTGTATCAGCTCTTCAACTGGGCAGTCACTGTCTTCTATCGCTTTGTCTGCTGCCTCATACACCTCTGGAATAAAGTCTACGAGCATTTGCAGCATATCGCGTGCGAGGTCTTCTTTATTGGCGGCTTGTTTCATCGCCGCTTGCCAATCAATGATGATGTTTGTGTGCACGCTGGCTTCAGTTTCTGACACTGGACTATTGTCGACTTCAGCAGAGACCGCTGGGTGGTCTGGATCTATTTTTTCGATGTGCTCAACCTCAGAGGTCGGGCTCCAATGAATCAGAACCTGCTGTAAAACATGCTCTTCAATAGGTTTGGTTAGGTAGTCATCCATGCCTGCTTCAAGCAGTCGGTCTCGTTCGCCAATCATGGCATGTGCGGTCACGGCAATTACAGGTGTATTCGCATTGTTCGCCAGTTTTTTGATGTTCTGACAAGCGGTCACACCGTCCATCTGTGGCATTTGAATATCCATGAAGACGATATCAAATGGCGTCTCTGTCGCTTTGTCTATCGCCTGCTGACCACTGGTACAACTGATGACGGTTTCTACTCGCTCTTTGAGCAGTGCGGTGATCAGTTTTAGGTTGGCTGGGTTGTCGTCGACCGCCAATACCGTAAGCGGAAGCTTCTCTTCTGAATGTGTTTCAATCGCTGGTGCAATCAAGGTTGGTGCCTGATTCGATACCAGAGTTTGCAGTAATTTCTTACGAGAAAGAGGTTTAGTGATGCACTGAACATCGACCTCTTTCATTAGTTGCTCACCTAACGCTAGCTCGGTACTTGGTGTACCAATAATCACGTTTTGAGCAATCTTCTTCGCACCGATCGCCCAACCACTTACAGTATCAAATTGATATTCTTGGTTGGCGGCGAGGTTCAGCAGAACGTAGTCATACGAGGTGGTCTCGTCTGGCATCACCGAACGATACGTTACCACTAAGCCTTCTTGAGTTAGGATTTGCTGAGTAATCGATGCCGCTTGCATGTTTGGCTCGATAAGCAGCAGTTGTTTGTCTTGCAGACATTGCGTCTCAATCAGCTCAGTCATAGGCATGTCAGTCGTTGATAGTCTCAAGGTGAACCAGAAGGTGGAACCTTGGTGCAGACGACTGGTTAGGCTGATCTCTCCGCCCATTTGGCTGACCAGTTTTTGGGTGATAACCAGACCTAAGCCTGTACCACCATAACGACGAGAGATACTTGCATCGGCTTGACTGAATGCTTGGAAAAGCTGGGCTTGTTGACGCTCCGAAATACCAATACCCGTATCGCGAACCATGAATTGCAGCTCGATGTTGTCTTCGCTTTGTGAACGCAGCTCAACGCTGATATCAATGTTACCGCGCTCGGTAAACTTGATTGAGTTACCGACTAGGTTAGTCAGGATCTGTTGAATACGCAGTGGATCACCCACCACGCCTGGCGGTACTTTAGGATCGATCTTCAGTGTCAGCTCTAGGCCTTTCTCATGAGCGTTGGTTGCTTGAAGGTTTACTACCTCTTCAAGGCTGGCTTGGAATTCAAATGGAATGTTTTCTAGCGCTAACTTACCGGCTTCAAGTTTCGAGAAGTCCAAGATATCGTTGATGATGCTAAGCAGATTATTTGCCGAACGTTCAATAGTTTGCAGATAATCGGTTTGACTGTTCGATAGATGAGTCTTGAGCATCTGACGAGTAAAGCCAATCACACCGTTCAGAGGCGTTCTCAGTTCGTGAGACATATTCGCTAAGAATTCAGATTTAACACGAGCCGCTTCTTGAGCGCGTTTTTTCGCAATGTCTAACTCAACGTTTTGAATCTCTAGTTGCTCAAGGGTTTCACGCAAGTCTGATGTGGCTTGGTCGATACTGTGCTGCATCTCGACGTGATATTCTGATAGCGATACCGCCATCGCATTGATACCGTTTTTCAGTGAGTCTAGCTCACCATGCATCTTACCTTCGATACGTACATCTAGGTGACCACGACGAATGCGGTCGACCATGTTTTTCATGTGCGTGATCGGTTGGGTTACGTCGTGCATTAAGCGGAACGCAAACACGCCCGATAAACCAAGCCCGAGAATCAACACTAAGAATGCAGAGAACACTTCTTGATATTGCTGCAATCGAAGTGATGAAAGATCTAATTCAATCGCAATGTAGCCGATCGCTTGGTTGGCTTGAGACTGACCGTTGGCTGAGTTGATGTACTGGCCTTCGGCGATGATAGGTGTCCGCAGGATCAGCGTGTTATCGAGCAGATTCGATGAGCTTAAATGCGGGATCGGTTTATCTTTGGGGTAGGTTAGGCTTTCAAAATCGGGGTGGAAGTTTGAGGTTACAAACAACTCATGACGTTCATCAAACACCGCGATACTGCGCACCAGCTTAGAATTCTTTCGATGCGCATAGCTAATAAGCTGACGAACAGACTCTCGACTTTCGAGCTTCATGCCTGATTCACTCGCAATCGCAAGTGGTTCAATGATGCTAGTACCAGTGTTAACCACCTGACCCTCAAGGTCTTGATAGCGGTTAAATGAGAAAAATGCACTCAATAGCAACCCAATAATCAGGGTTGGAGCTAGAGTTAAGGTAATTACACGGGCTCTTAAGCCATATCTGGTCATGTTCTTTAATTACATCGAGGTCTGGATATGGGAAAATAACGCACACAATGGCGGTTAAGTGAACGGTAAGCTTAATCAAAGCCGTGACGTTCGACAATGATTCCAAGACAGAATAGTGAGTCCTGGATACCAATTACTTATTAAAAGATACATTAGGCACAAGCAATGGCACGTTTTTTCCAACCAAAAAAGAAAACTCAACTCGAGACCAAGCATCAATCGGTTTTGGTTGAACGAATGGATCACAATGGCGCTGGCATCGCTTATCAAAAGAATAAACCGGTTTTCATTGATGGCGCATTGCCCGGTGAGCAGGTGGTTATTCAACTGACTGAGAGCAAAAGTAAGTTTTCGCGAGCTAAGCTCATCAAGTTATTGAAGCCGAGCGAGCAGCGTTTAAAGCCGTTTTGTAAGCACTTTAATCAGTGTGGTGGCTGTCACCTCCAACACCTTGGTTACTCTTCTCAGGTTGAGCATAAATCGCAATCTCTGACCCACCTGATGAGCCAATACCAAACAGCTAACACTGAAGTTGCACAACCTATTGTCGGTGATGAAACCGGTTATCGACGTCGCGCACGTATTAGCCTATTTGTTGACAAAAAGACACAGCAGCTTCAATTCGGTTTCCGCAAGAAGCAGAGTAAGCAGATTGAAAATATCACCGACTGTGCCGTGCTTGATCCTCGCCTCAATGTATTGCTGTCAAAACTGAAAAATTTACTGAACACTTTCAACAACCTTACGTCTTTAGGACACGTTGAATTGGTGTTGGGCGATACTGGCCCTGTAATGGTGCTACGTCACCTTAAGCCTTTGGTTGAAAAAGATGAGCAAGCGCTGATTGCGTTAGCAAAAGAAGAAGGCGCTACGCTGTATTCGATGCCTGAAGCCGATAAGTTGGTTCGCTTAGTCGGCGATGCACCTTCTTATAGCGAAACTGGCGTGACGTTACCTTTTGAACCAAACCACTTTATCCAAGTAAACCAGAAAGTGAATCAGCAGATGGTGGCTCAAGCTATTAAGTGGCTAGAGCCTCAAGCGGATGAGCGAGTGCTCGACCTATTTTGTGGCCTAGGTAACTTCAGTTTACCTATCGCGCAACAATCGGCGTTTGTGGTTGGTGTGGAAGGCGTTGATGAAATGGTTCAGCAAGCCACATCTAACGCAGCGTTAAACCAGTTAAGCAATACAGAATTTTACCAAGCTAACCTTGAAGAAGACTTATCTTCACAGCCTTGGGCAAAAGAGAAATTCGATAAAGTATTGCTTGACCCGGCACGTGCGGGAGCGAGTGGGATCGTTGATCAAATTTCAGCGTTAGGAGCGAAGCGTGTGGTTTATGTTTCGTGTAATCCTGCTACTCTAGCTAGAGATTCTGAGAGCTTAGAAAAACAAGGCTATCAATTAGCCAAACTGGGTATGTTGGACATGTTCCCACACACCAGTCATCTAGAATCGATGGCTCTCTTTATCAAGGCTTAGAGGCCCTTAAACAAGGCTTCAAATGAATCACAAAGGCGCAGGGAAGCCTGCGCTGATATCAATATGGTCGAACTAACTTGGAACCAGTTAGTCATATTGAATTGGGTATAAAACATAATAACTAGGAAGGCATGATGGTTGCGGTACGAAGCGCACATTTAAACCCAAGCGAACAGTTTGAGCTAGAAAGTTGGATTGCGTCATTGAATCAAGACGCAAAAACCTCGAATAAACTGATTAAAGTTTATCGTCACTGTGAAGAACTTTTAAAAGATCACGAGCAAGCATCGCTCTTGCTTTGGCGTGGCCGCGAGATGATCGAAATCTTGGTTACGCTGTCTATGGACCGTGCCACTTTAATTGCAGCGCAACTTTTCCCCGTCGTCTCAAGCGGCGTTTTTGAGCGCGAAGCGTTTGAAGAAAGCTACGGTAAAGAAACCGTAAAGTTGATCGATGGCGTTGAAGAAATGGCGGCTTTAGGCCAGTTAAACGTGACTCTTGAAGGCAGTGCTGCCTCGGGTCAAGTTGATAACGTTCGCCGCATGCTACTGGCGATGGTCGACGACTTCCGCTGCGTAGTCATCAAACTCGCTGAACGAATCTGTAACCTTATTGAGGTGAAAAAAGCGCCTGATGCTGTGCGTCGCGCAGCAGCAAAAGAGTGTTCTAACATCTACGCGCCGCTTGCTAACCGTTTGGGTATTGGTCAGCTTAAGTGGGAAATCGAAGATTACGCATTCCGCTACCAACAGCCAGACACCTACAAGCAGATTGCTAAACAGCTGTCTGAGCGTCGCATCGTACGTGAACAATACATCACAGACTTCGTTGATGACTTAACGGCGGAAATGAATCGTTCAAGCATCAATGCGGAAGTCAGCGGTCGACCAAAACACATCTACAGCATCTGGCGTAAAATGCAGAAGAAAGGCTTGGACTTCGATGAGCTTTTTGACGTGCGTGCGGTACGTATCATCGCCGACCAGCTTCAAGACTGCTATGCCGGCTTAGGTGTGGTTCACACCAAATACAAACATCTACCAAGTGAATTCGATGACTATGTGGCAAACCCTAAGCCAAATGGTTACCAGTCTATTCACACCGTGGTTCTTGGCCCTGAAGGCAAGACCATTGAGATTCAGATCCGTACCAAGCAGATGCACGAAGACTCTGAGTTGGGTGTCGCTGCGCACTGGAAGTACAAAGAAGGTGCTTCAAGCGGACGCAGTGGCTACGACGAGAAAATCACTTGGTTGCGTAAACTTATCGATTGGCAAGAAGAGATGTCGGACTCTGGCGAGATGCTGGATGAAGTTCGTAGCCAAGTATTCGATGATCGCGTATATGCCTTTACGCCGCGTGGTGATGTGGTCGACTTACCAATGGGTGCAACTCCGTTGGACTTCGCTTATCACATCCACTCGATGGTTGGACACCGTTGTATCGGTGCCAAAGTGGCAGGCCGTATCGTCCCATTCACCCATAAGCTATCAATGGGCGACCAAGTCGAGATCATCACGCAGAAAGAGCCGAACCCATCACGTGATTGGTTAAACCCAACCACAGGTTTTGTTCATTCAGGTCGTGCTCGCGCGAAAATCAACGCATGGTTCCGCGCGCAAAGTCGTGAGAAGAACCTAGAAGCGGGTCGAGACATCCTTGAGGCGGAACTTGCGAAAGTGGGTGCAACCTTAAAAGATGCAGACCAATACGCTCTGAGACGCTTTAACGTCAACACGCCAGATGAGCTCTATGCTGGTATCGGCAGTGGCGACTTACGTATTAACCAAGTGGTTAATCACATTAATGCGTTGGTGAATAAGCCTACGGCAGAAGAAGAAGACAAGAAAGCGCTAGAGAAACTGCTTGAGTCGGAAAACAAGCCAGCACAACAGAGCCGTCCGAAGAAAGATGCAGTAGTGGTTGAGGGCGTTGATAACTTAATGACGCACCTAGCGCGTTGCTGTCAGCCAATTCCAGGTGATGTGATTAAAGGTTACATCACTCAAGGTCGTGGTATTTCGGTTCACCGCGCTGACTGTGAACAACTGGGCGAGCTAAGTGTGCATGCGCCAGAACGTATCATTGATACTGTTTGGGGCAATGGCTTTGTCGGTTCATACATCCTAACGCTGCGTGTTGAAGCGCTAGAGCGTAATGGCTTGTTGAAAGACATCACCTCACTGTTCTCGAATGAAAAGATCAGCGTGACCACAATGAAGAGCCGTATTGACTACAAGCGTCAGCTATCGGTAATGGATTTCGATTTGGAAGTGACTAATATTGAAATTCTGAGTCGCGTGACCAGCCGAGTCGAGCAAATCAAAGATGTCATGAGTGTTAAACGCTTAGGCTAAAATTCTCGTCATACTTAAAGCTGATGGCGTTGTTGCCTGCGCGCACTCGCTCAATCACATAGGCAAGCTATGCTCAGGAGTCTCGCTTGCTTGTCGCCTAGCCACAGTTTCAATTATTTAGAGAATTAGACAGTATCAACAAAGGTGAGTGGTTTTGGCTGCTCACCTTTTTTAGTTTTAGAAGACGTTATAAATTTAAAGTCAAAGACAGTGAATAGGAAGAAAACGATGAATCACCCGATTGAACAACTTGAACAGATCATGACTAAGCTGCGCGATCCTGAAGGTGGCTGTCCTTGGGATTTGAAACAAAATTTTGAAACAATTGTGCCGCATACTATCGAAGAAACCTACGAGGTGGTGGACGCGATTCACAACAAAGATTGGCCGAACCTACAAGAAGAGTTGGGTGACCTGCTATTTCAGGTGATTTTTTACAGCCAGCTCGCGAAAGAGCAGGGACTGTTTGAGTTCTCTGATGTGGTCGATGGCATTAATGAGAAGCTAACACGCCGTCATCCGCATGTGTTTTCTGATACCGAGTTTGCGAGCGATGAAGAAATTAATGCCAACTGGGAAGCTGAAAAAGCCAAAGAAAAAGCTCAGGCAGGCAAAACTCAAGAAAGTATTCTAGACTCAATACCAAACTCTCTACCTGCGCTTTCACGTGCTACAAAGATTCAAAAACAGGTAGCGAAATATGGCTTTGATTGGGACTCTATTGGCCCAGTGGCTAATAAGGTTTTAGAGGAAGTCGATGAGGTGTTGGAAGAAGCTCTCCAAGTGACGCCAAATGAAGATTTGGTTGAAGAAGAGTTGGGTGATTTGCTGTTTGCGACGGTCAATTTGGTGCGACATTTGGGTAAAAATCCAGAGTCGGCGCTCAATAAAGCCAATCTGAAGTTCTCACGTCGCTTTAAAGGGGTGGAACAAAAAGTTCGTCAGCAAGATAAAATTTTGACCGATTTTTCACTACAACAGCTTGATTCCATGTGGGATGAAGTCAAGGTGGCGGAGAAAAGATAACCAAAGCTTTTATCATGAATTGATTTGAAGCAAAAAATAAAAAATAGCAGTGTGATAGATTTCACGTTGTGGCGATAAGGGGCTTCTGGTATATTTTCATCCCGTCCAGAAGTAGTCCATTTCCCTCATTCAACCAATTTCAGGTTAAACATGACGACAAATTACATTTTTGTTACTGGCGGGGTTGTATCCTCTCTAGGTAAAGGTATTGCTGCAGCATCTCTTGCGGCTATTTTAGAAGCTCGTGGTCTTAAAGTGACTATGATGAAGCTTGACCCTTACATCAACGTTGATCCAGGCACTATGAGCCCGACTCAGCACGGTGAAGTGTTCGTTACGGAAGATGGCGCTGAAACAGACCTTGACCTTGGTCACTATGAGCGATTCATTCGCACCAAGATGACTAAGCGTAACAACTTCACTGCAGGTCGTGTTTACTCAGACGTACTCGCTAAAGAGCGTCGCGGTGATTACCTAGGTGCAACTATTCAGGTTATCCCACACATCACTAACTCTATCAAAGAGCGTGTAATTTCTGGCGCATCTGGCCACGATATCGCGATCGTTGAAGTTGGTGGAACGGTTGGTGATATCGAATCTCTACCATTCATGGAAGCGATTCGTCAGCTAGCAGTAGAACTAGGCCGTGAACGCGCAATGTTCATGCACCTTACTCTAGTGCCATACCTAGCAGCTGCGGGCGAAGTGAAAACTAAGCCAACGCAACACTCTGTAAAAGAGCTACTGTCTATTGGTATTCAGCCAGACATCTTAGTTTGTCGTTCAGACCGCAACATTCCTTCGAACGAGCGTAAGAAAATTGCTCTGTTCTGTAATGTGCAAGAAAATGCAGTTATTTCTATGCGCGATGTTGACTCTATCTACAAGATCCCTCAGCTTATTAAAGCTCAAGGCACTGATGAACTTGTATGTAAGCGTTTCGGCATCACAGCTCCAGAAGCAGACCTGTCTGAATGGGAACAAGTAATTTACGAAGAAGCTAACCCAACGGGTGAAGTGACGATTGGTATGGTTGGTAAGTACATTGAACTACCAGACGCATACAAATCAGTAAATGAAGCGCTAAAACACGCAGGCTTGAAAAACCGCCTAAGCGTTAATATTAAATACGTAGATTCACAAGACGTTGAGTCTCGTGGCGTAGAAGTTTTAGAAGGCCTAGATGCAATCCTAGTTCCTGGTGGCTTTGGTGACCGTGGTGTTGAAGGTAAGATTCTTGCTGCTCAATACGCTCGTGAAAACAAAGTACCGTACTTAGGTATCTGTCTAGGTATGCAAGTAGCACTTATCGAGTACGCTCGTAACGTTGCGAAAATGGAAGGGGCACACTCTTCTGAATTCTGTACTGAAACTAAGTACCCAGTTGTTGGTCTTATCACTGAGTGGACTGATGGCGAAGGTAAAGTTGAAGAGCGTACAGAAACATCTGACCTTGGCGGCACAATGCGTCTTGGTTCACAGCTTTGTCACCTAGCGAAAGGGACGAAAGCTTACGAATTATACGGTAGCGCGACGATCCATGAACGTCACCGTCACCGTTACGAAGTGAACAACAATCTTCGTCCACAAATCGAAAAAGCGGGCCTAAAAGTATCGGGTCTATCTGCGGACAAGAAACTGGTTGAAGTTATTGAGAACCCGAACCACCCATGGTTCGTTGCTGCTCAATTCCACCCAGAGTTCACTTCAACACCTCGCGATGGTCACCCATTGTTTGCAGGTTTCGTTAAAGCGGCTGGCGAGTTCCAGCGCGGCGAGTTAGAGAAGTAAAAAGGAATACAGGTAGCTGCGTAAGTTGTGCTGCTACCTTTAAATTTGACATTTATATATTCAACGAGAAGGAAACATTCAATGTCTAAGATCGTTAAAGTTCTAGGTCGTGAAATCATCGATTCACGTGGTAACCCAACTGTAGAAGCTGAAGTACACCTAGAAGGCGGTTTCGTAGGTATGGCTGCTGCTCCATCTGGCGCATCTACTGGTTCTCGCGAAGCTCTTGAGCTACGTGACGGCGACAAATCACGTTTCCTAGGTAAAGGTGTTCTTAAAGCTATTGAAGCTGTAAACGGCCCAATCGCTGAAGCTCTAGTTGGTACTGACGCTAAAGCACAAGCTGACGTTGACCAAATCATGCTTGACCTAGACGGTACTGATAACAAGTCTAAGTTCGGCGCGAACGCTATCCTAGCTGTATCTCTAGCTAACGCAAAAGCTGCTGCTGCTGCGAAAGGCATGCCTCTATACGAGCACATCGCTGAGCTAAACGGTACTGCTGGTCAGTTCTCTATGCCTCTACCAATGATGAACATCATCAACGGTGGTGAGCACGCAGATAACAACGTTGACATCCAAGAGTTCATGATCCAACCAGTTGGCGCTAAAACTCTTAAAGAAGGTCTACGTATCGGCGCTGAAGTATTCCACAACCTAGCTAAAGTTCTTAAGTCTAAAGGCTACAGCACTGCAGTTGGTGATGAAGGTGGTTTCGCTCCTAACCTTAAGTCTAACGCTGAAGCTCTAGAAGTTATCGCAGAAGCTGTTGCAGCTGCTGGTTACGAACTAGGTAAAGATGTTACTCTTGCTATGGACTGTGCAGCATCTGAGTTCTTCGACAAAGAAGCTGGCATCTACAACATGAAGGGCGAAGGTAAAACTTTCACTTCTGAAGAGTTCAACCACTACCTAGCTGAGCTAGCGAACAACTTCCCAATCGTTTCTATCGAAGACGGTCTTGACGAGTCAGATTGGGATGGCTTCAAGCACCAAACTGAACTTCTAGGCGACAAGCTTCAAATCGTTGGTGACGATCTGTTCGTTACAAACACTAAGATTCTTGCTGAAGGTATCGAGAAAGGCGTAGCTAACTCTATCCTTATCAAGTTCAACCAAATCGGTTCTCTAACAGAGACTCTAGCTGCTATCAAGATGGCTAAAGACGCTGGCTACACTGCAGTAATCTCTCACCGTTCTGGCGAAACTGAAGATGCAACTATCGCTGATCTAGCGGTAGGTACAGCTGCAGGTCAAATCAAAACTGGTTCTATGAGCCGTTCTGACCGTGTTGCTAAGTACAACCAACTTATCCGTATCGAAGAAGCTCTAGGTTCTAAAGCTCCTTACAACGGTCTTAAAGAAGTTAAAGGTCAATAATTCCTAGCGAATTGTTAATCTAAGCTTTTTAAATGCCTCGCTTATGCGGGGCATTTTTTTGCCTAAAATTCGTCATTCCCTAGACTGACGAAGGAAGGAATAGGGAATCTCACATAGGTTTCGAATAACAATAATTCCCCGACTTATTGATTCCCTGACACCACATATCTCGCACCAATAAGCTCATTATGGTATATATGTGCCTTATTCTAGTTCCTTCTTTTTCAACCGGCGAAAGGTGTTATGCGAATTTTTGCTTTAGTACTGCTCATAGTGTTTGGCTGGCTACAACACACACTGTGGCTCGGTAAAAATGGTATCTCTGATTACTACGGTGTGAACAACGAAATCCAAGTTCAACAGCAAGTAAATGAAAAGCTGCATATTCGAAATGCAGAAATGTTTGCTGAAATTGACGATCTACGCCAAGGCTTAGACGCGATTGAAGAACGTGCACGTCATGAACTTGGAATGGTCAAAGAAGGTGAAACGTTTTATCGCATCATTGGTGAGGAATCCCATTAATGTCGACTCAACTTCAAAGCGTGATTGCCGTTGTACCTGCAGCTGGCGTCGGTAGCCGAATGAAGGCAGACCGCCCTAAGCAATATCTTAAGATTCACGGCAAAACAATTTTAGAGCACACCGTTGAGAAATTACTGTCTCACCCTCAAGTAGCTCAAATTGTCGTTGCGGTCAGCGATGATGACCCATACTACCCAGAGCTAGCTCTCAACCTGAACCCAAAAGTGATCAGAGTGTCTGGCGGAAGCGAGCGAGCAGACTCTGTACTCTCTGCGCTAAACTATATCGCTGAACAGCAGCTTAGTGATTGGGTAATGGTTCACGATGCGGCAAGACCTTGTGTCCAGCTAAGTGATATCGACAAGCTAATTTCCGGCGCGATGAGCCATGATGTGGGCGCTATTTTAGCGGCTCCAGTGCGTGACACGATGAAGCGCGGTGCCCAAGGGCAGATTGAACATACCGTTGAGCGTGCCGATTTATGGCATGCACTTACGCCACAAATGTTCAGAGCAAAGCCTCTGTGGAAGGTATTAAGTGAGGCGTTGCAACAAGGCGCTTCAATTACTGATGAAGCCTCAGCCTTTGAATGGAAAGGTTTATCGCCCGCTTTAGTAGCAGGGCGCTCAGATAATTTTAAGATTACTCAGCCTGAAGATTTAGCGCTTGCTGAGTTCTATTTAAGTCAGAATAAGGAATAATGATGATTCGTATTGGCCATGGCTTTGATGTTCATAAGTTTGGTGGTGAAGGCCCAGTAATTATTGGTGGTGTAAGCATCCCTTACGAGCAAGGTCTTATTGCACACTCAGACGGTGATGTTGCCCTTCATGCGTTGTGTGACGCTCTATTAGGTGCGATTGCTGCGGGTGATATTGGTCGTCATTTCCCAGATACCGACGACGAATGGAAAGGCGCGGATAGCCGTGAACTACTGAAAGATGTTTACCGTCGAGTAAAAGAACAAGGTTACGTGATTGGTAATGCCGATATTACTATCATGGCGCAAGCTCCAAAGATGGCGCCTCATATAGACTCTATGTGCCAAGCTATTGCTCAAGACCTAGAAACCAGCATTAGCAATGTGAATGTAAAAGCGACGACCACTGAGCGTTTAGGTTTTACAGGTCGCAAAGAGGGCATCGCATGTGAAGCGGTTGTCCTAATTACTAAAAGTGCGTAAGCACCAACACGAAAAGAACAGCATGTCAGATATTTTATCTTCATTGGCTTATCTAAACGGTAAACCAACTGCGAAAGCAAAACTAAAAGCAAAAGCCGAACACTTTGTCGTTAATGAAGACTTGGGTTTTGAGTTTACTGGTGAAGGCGAGCACCTAATGGTTCGTATTCGTAAAACTGGTGAAAACACGAGTTTTGTGGCAAACGAGCTGGCTAAAGCTTGCGGTGTTAAGTCGAAAGACGTGAGCTGGGCAGGTTTAAAAGACCGTCACGCAGTAACTGAGCAGTGGTTGAGTGTGCACCTACCAAAAGGTGAGCCTGACTTTTCAGCTTTCTTAGCACAGTACCCAAGCATTGAGATCTTGGCGACAGCACGACACAACAAAAAGTTACGTCCGGGTGATTTAGTTGGCAACCAATTCGAGCTGACTTTGTCTGAAGTAACAGACTGTGATGATGTCGTAAAACGTTTGGAAAAAGTCGCTCAAGTCGGCGTGCCAAATTACTTCGGTGCTCAGCGTTTTGGTAATGAAGGTAACAACTTATCTGAAGCTCGTCGTTGGGGCCGTGATAACGTTCGTACTCGTAACCAGAATAAGCGCAGCTTGTACCTTTCTGCGGCTCGCTCGTGGATTTACAACCTGATCCTGTCAGACCGTATTGAGCAAGATGCGTTTGCATCGGCATTGGTTGGCGATATTGTCATGAAAGACGGCGCTCAACTAGCGGTAACTACGGACAATATCGAAGCAGTAAACCAAGACATCCTGAATGGCGCTGCATGGGTTACTGTTGCTTTGGCTGGCGATAATGCTTTGCCAACGACTGATGATTCTCAAGCGTTAGAGCAAAAACATCTTGATTCTGAACCTGACCTAATGGCGCTGATTCGCGGTAACCGCATGCGCCATGACCGTCGTGAAGCATCGTTAAAACCAACCGATTTAACTTGGGAAGTGAACGAAGATAATATCACTCTTAAGTTCTCTCTAGACGCAGGTTGTTTCGCAACTGCTATCGTTCGAGAGTTGGTTGAAGAAGTACACGTAGAGAGAACCTACGAGCAATAACGATTCTGCTTGGAGCTGGGTCACTTGATATTGGAATTTAAGTGACTTGGCTTAGCATGGGAACAAAAGAAAGGATACAAGATGAAGATTTTACTCAGCAATGATGATGGTGTGCACGCTCAAGGTATTCATGAGCTGGCAAATGAGCTACGTGATCTTGCTGAAGTTATCATTGTTGCCCCTGACCGTAATCGCTCGGGTGCGTCAAATTCATTAACTTTAGAACAGCCTCTGCGTGTTCAAGAGATTGCTGAAAATACCTATTCGGTACAAGGAACACCGACCGACTGTGTGCATTTTGCGTTAAACGAACTGCTAAAGAATGACATGCCAGATCTGGTATTAACGGGCATTAATCACGGTGCTAACCTGGGTGATGACGTGCTTTATTCAGGCACGGTGGCTGCAGCAATGGAAGGGCACTTTCTAGGCGTTCAATCGGTAGCGTTTTCTCTGGTGGGAAAAAAACATTTTAAGACAGCGGCAGCGATTGCTCGTCGTATTGTCGAACAACATTTAGCAAATCCAATCCCGACCAACCGCTTGTTGAACGTAAACGTTCCTGATTTAGCCTTAGAACAATTGTCTGGTACTCAGGTGACGCGCTTAGGTGCTCGTCATCACGCTGAAGATATGATCAAGCAAAAAGACCCGCGTGGTCACGATATCTATTGGCTTGGACCTCCGGGTAAAGAGCAAGATGCCGGTGAAGGCACAGATTTTTACGCGATTGAGCATGGCTTTGTATCGGTAACACCGTTGCAGGTTGATCTGACGGCGCATGAGTCGTTGGGCGCGATGGCCACATGGTTAGGGGAGAAGTAAGTGAGTAATCCGCAAGCTGAGCGTTTAATTACTTTCCTGATTGAAAATGGTATTCAGGATCAAAAGGTTCTTGATGCGATTTACCAACTGCCGAGAGAGAGCTTTTTATCACAGGCGATGTATCACCAAGCCTATGATAATAATGCGCTGCCTATCGGTCAGGGTCAGACAATCTCACAGCCATACATTGTTGCTAAAATGACCGAGCTACTTGAATTACAACAAGATAGCCGTGTATTGGAGATCGGAACGGGTTCTGGTTACCAAACTGCGGTATTGGCTCAACTTGTTGATCATGTGTATTCGGTTGAAAGAATAAAGTCGCTACAATGGGATGCGAAACGTAGGTTGAAGCAACTCGATTTCTACAATATCTCAACTAAGCATGGTGATGGTTGGCAAGGGTGGTCTTCAAAAGCCCCTTTTGATGCGATTATTGTAACCGCTGCTGCAGAGTCGATTCCTCAAGCGCTTCTACAACAGCTGAAAGATGGCGGTCGTTTACTGATTCCAGTCGGTGATGACGAACAGCAACTATTGAAGATCGTTCGACACGGCGATGAGTTTTTATCGAGTGTTATCGAGATGGTGAGATTTGTACCTCTTGTTCCTGGTGAGCTAGCTTAATAAAAGACTAATGGTGTAGGTGGATAGAGAGTCGATGCGTTCGAAGTTGTTAAAAGGAAGTACTTTACTGCTTAGCTGTGCCCTTGTTGGGTGTGCAGCGAATTCGCCTGCGCCCGTTTCAAGCCTAAACAAGAATTACTCATCGATTGATCGTGGTAGTTATCGTGGCAGTTACTATGAAGTTAAAAAAGGCGACACCCTTTACTTCATTGCTTATGTCACCAATAAAGACGTTAAAGACCTCATCGGTTATAACAAGTTGTCTGCTCCTTACACTATCCACCCAGGGCAGAAGCTTAAGTTGTGGCGTCCTAGCTATAATGCGCCAGCGTATGGTAAGTCAACGGTAGCGGCAGCAGCAGTTGCTGCGCCTGTCGCCGCATCCACAACGTCATCTACGGCAAGTAAACCAAAAACCACACCACAAAAGAGCAAAAACTCTAAACCGGCTCCAGCTCAAACTACCACCAAAGTGGTGAAAAAAGATCCACCAAAGAAGGTTGAACAATCCAAATCAAAGGAGTATGTTGGTTCTAAAGGTAAACAGAATGTTACACCGTCCACCAAACCAACAAGTGATAAAGTATCCAAATGGTTATGGCCAACTAAAGGGAGAGTAATCAAGAATTTCTCTGTAGGCGAACAAGGAAATAAAGGCATAGACATAGCAGGACAGCGAGGTCAGCCAATAGTATCTACTGCAGGGGGAACGGTTGTTTATTCGGGTAATGCACTACGAGGCTACGGCAATCTAGTGATTGTGAAGCACAATGATAATTACTTAAGTGCATACGCGCATAACGACCGACTATTAGTATCTGAAGGGCAAAGTGTGAAACCAGGGCAGAAGATTGCAACAATGGGAAGCTCTGGAGCCAGCAGTGTTAGGCTGCACTTTGAGATTCGTTACCAAGGTAAATCTGTTAATCCAAAACGATATTTACCTTAAATACAATATGCAAAAATTACGTATTGTATGGAGTGACATAGTTATTTAGCGACATATGAAGTTGTAATGTCATGCTAATTTCGCCAGGGGGAGGCGTTATGAGTATAAGCAATGCAGTAACCAAAGAAGAGTTCGATCTTGACCAAGCAACCACGGAACCGGAAGCTCTTGGAAAAGCAAAACGAACAGTCACTAAGAAAACCGAAGCGAAAGAAGAAGTTGAAGTTACGTCTAAAAGTTTAGATGCCACTCAACTCTACTTAGGCGAAATCGGTTTCTCACCACTACTAACCGCTGAAGAAGAAGTGCTATATGCACGTCGAGCTCTACGCGGTGATGAAGCAGCACGTAAACGCATGATCGAAAGTAACCTGCGTTTGGTGGTAAAAATTTCACGTCGTTATAGCAACCGCGGCCTTGCACTTCTCGATCTAATCGAAGAAGGCAACCTAGGTCTAATTCGCGCCGTAGAGAAGTTTGATCCAGAGCGTGGCTTCCGCTTCTCAACTTACGCGACATGGTGGATTCGTCAAACCATTGAACGTGCGTTAATGAATCAGACTCGCACTATCCGTTTGCCAATCCATGTTGTGAAAGAGCTGAACATCTACCTACGTACAGCAAGAGAGCTATCACAAAAGCTTGACCATGAACCTACGGCAGAAGAAATTGCTTCTAAGCTAGATAAGCCGGTTGGTGATGTGAGCAAGATGCTTCGTCTAAACGAACGAGTGAGCTCTGTTGATACGCCAATTGGTGGTGACGGTGAGAAAGCGCTGTTGGATATTATTCCAGACATCAACAATTCAGATCCTGAGGTTTCAACTCAAGATAGCGATATCAAGAATTCGTTGATTTTCTGGCTTGATGAGCTGAATCCTAAGCAGAAAGAGGTGCTTGCACGTCGATTTGGACTACTGGGTTATGAACCGTCAACATTAGAAGAAGTAGGCCGCGAAATCAGCCTGACTCGTGAACGTGTTCGTCAAATCCAAGTCGAAGGTCTTCGCCGTCTACGTGAGATTCTTATCAAGCAAGGTCTGAATATGGAAAACCTGTTCAACGTAGAAAACGACTAATTGAACGGATGATGCTTCTCTAAATAGAAGACAAACAAAAACGCTGACTTAAAGTCAGCGTTTTTTTGTTTGTGGCTTTGTTATTTCATGCCGTCTAATCAAAATCACAAACGGCAATAACAAGCTACTTGGTAAGAAACTAAAGCAGCCTTTTCAAGCGGTAAAGTTCTTCTAATGCTTGGCGAGGAGTTAGATCATCAGGATCAACATTCGCTAGCGCTTGCTCCACTTCACTTGGTTCTGGGATCAGGCTCAGTTGATTTGCGATATCGACACCGCTTGGCTTCGATGTTGGCGACTCGATACTTAACGCTTCTAACTGAGTCAGCTTCGCACGAGCATTCTTGATCACCGCTTTCGGTACACCAGCTAGACCTGCAACCGCTAGACCGTAAGATTTACTTGCTGCACCTTCTTGAACTGCGTGCATAAAGGCAATGCTGTCACCATGCTCAACCGCATCTAGGTGTACGTTAGCCAGTGTTGGAAGTTGGTTAGGCAATTCAGTTAGCTCAAAGTAGTGCGTTGCAAACAGTGTCATCGCATTGATTTGGTTGGCTAGCCACTCTGCACTTGCCCAAGCCAGAGACAGACCATCGTAAGTACTGGTGCCACGACCGATTTCATCCATTAGCACTAGGCTATTTGGTGTCGCGTTGTGCAGGATATTTGCGGTTTCTGTCATCTCAACCATGAAGGTTGAACGACCAGAAGCCAAATCATCGGATGCGCCAATACGCGTAAAGATACGGTCGATAGAGCCGATGGTTGCGCTTTCTGCAGGAACATAACAACCGATATGAGCCATCAATGCGATGAGTGCCGTTTGGCGCATGTAGGTCGATTTACCACCCATGTTGGGACCCGTGATGATCAGCATCTTACGTTGCTCATTCAGGTCGATAGGGTTAGCAATGAAAGGTTCGTCCATCACTTGTTCAACAACAGGGTGACGACCGGCCTGAATTTGTACGCCAGCAGACTCTGTCATGGTTGGACGACAGTAATCAAGGGTATCTGCACGCTCAGCCAAGTTCTGTAGAACATCAAGCTGAGATACTGAAGAGGCGATATTTTGTAGGCGCTCTAGATACGGCAGTAGTAAGTCAAACAACTCTTCCCACAGCTGTTTCTCGATAGCGAGTGCTTTCGACTTAGAGTTAAGTACTTTGTCTTCGTGCTCTTTTAGCTCAGGAATGATGTAACGCTCAGCATTTTTCAGCGTTTGACGACGAACATAGTGTGGCGGCACAAGATGGCTTTGCCCACGGCTTACTTGAATGAAGAAACCATGTACGTTGTTGTAGCCAACTTTAAGCGTGTCGATACCATGGCGCTCACGCTCTTCTTGTTCAAGCTTATCAAGAAATTCGGTTGCGCCTGCTGCAAGGTCGCGCCATTCGTCTAACTCGGCATTGTAGCCTTCTGCAATCACACCACCGTCACGGATAACCACCGGTGGGTTCTCTTTGATTGCACGCTCAAGCAGTTCAGAAACCTCATTCACAGGAGAAGCATATTGAGCAAGTTGAGTTAGGTACGGATGCTTAAGTTGCGTCAGTGTCTCTGCAAGCTCTGGTAAATATTCCATCGCTTGGCGAAGTCGTGCCATATCGCGAGGGCGAGCAGAACGAAGTGCAAGACGGGCAAGAATACGCTCGATGTCACCGATCTGTTTTAAGGTCGGTTGTAGCTCTGTAAATAGAGCCAAATCTTTCATTTCACCAATCGCATCTAAGCGTTGATCAAGTGCAGAGATATTGCGCATTGGTTGATGTAACCAACGCTTCAACATACGACTGCCCATTGCCGTAGCAGTATGATCAAGTACTTCGGCAAGGGTGTTATCAGTACCACCACCAAGATTTTGCGTGATCTCTAGATTGCGTCGAGTCGCAGCATCAAGGATCACCGAGTGATCTTGTTTATCCATCGTCAGTGAACGGATATGTGGAAGGGCAGTACGTTGGGTATCTTTCACATATTGGATCAAACAACCAGCCGCACATAGACCCAGTTTCGCGCTTTCTACGCCAAAGCCAACCAGATCGCGAGTGCCAAACTGCTTATTCAATTGCTGCTTAGCGGTGTCTAATTCAAATTCCCATACAGGGCGGCGGCGATTGCCATTACGGCTTGCCATTAGATTGACGGGTTCGAAATCTTCAGGGAACAATAGCTCACGAGGCGAGGTTCTCTGCAGTTCTGCCGCCATAGCTTCTTCGGTTTCCGGCTCACATAGCTGGAATCGGCCAGAAGTAATATCCAGTGTCGCGTAACCAAACTTACCATTGTGGTGGTAAATAGAGGCAATCAGGTTATCAACACGCTCAGAAAGCAATGCTTCGTCGGTTACGGTTCCCGGAGTCACAATTCTTACGACAGCGCGATCAACCGGGCCCTTTGAAGTTGCTGGATTACCAATCTGTTCACAAATCGCTACGGATTCACCAAGTTGCACTAACTTTGCAAGATACCCTTCGACGGCATGGTAAGGAACACCCGCCATAGGAATCGGCTCACCGTTTGATGAACCGCGTTTAGTCAGTGAAATATCGAGGAGTTGAGAAGCTTTTTTAGCATCATCGTAGAAAAGCTCGTAGAAATCGCCCATGCGGTAGAACAGCAGAATTTCTGGGTTTTCTGCTTTCAGTTTTAGGTACTGCTGCATCATAGGTGTATGCGCTGCTTTTATGTCTTTGTTTTTAGTGGTTTCTTTTTGCATTAAGTTGCTTTAAATCAATGGGTTATGGATTTTTGGGATCTTCAACAAGTCCCACTAAGTATCAAAGGATTTCACTACAGCGCGATCATTAGTGTAGGTAAAAGTGTAGTTTTTTTATTTCCTATACTAGATAATACAATCGCCGCACAATATTGCGATAAGGGACCCCGATAAATGGCTGATAAGAAGAATATCAAATCTATAACGAATAAGACAATTGAGGCGCTAACGGCTAAGAAAGGTATCTTGTCTGATACTGGAGAAAACCGAGGGCTAAGAATAGCCTGTGGAAAGACGGGCAGGAAAACTTTTACCTATCGTTATAGAAGCCCAGAGTCAGGTGGTAAACTTGTACAGATTAAGCTAGGTACCTTCCCTGATATGTCACTTGAGCAAGCTCGCATTAAGCTTCGCGAAATGAAGGCCATAAGAGAGCGGGGAATATGTCCAAAGGCTGACTTAGAAAGGCAAGAACAAGAGCGGCGTAAGTTATTAAAGACTGAGCGTGTTAATAGCATTACTCTCAAAGATGTGATCGATCATTATTTAGAAAATTATATTCAAGACAGATTTACTTCTTCTGGTGGAGTGATCTCAGGAGCTCGTAAGGCAAAAGGACAAAAAGAAGTTAGACGAACCTTGTATGTTGATATTGTCGCTCTTCTTGGAGATAGATCTGTTATGGAAGTCGGCAAAAGTGACATCACGTATTTAATTCAAGGGATCATTGATAGAGGTGCGCCAGTACAAGCAGGCTCTGTATTACGAGAGCTATCCAGTGCCTATGAGTATGCTATTGGTATGGATTATCTCCCTGAAAACTTTGTCAATCCAGCGCTGTTGGCTATTAATAAGTTTAAGAAGAGTAAGGTTAAGCTGACTAATAATAAAGGTAAGAGAGTGTTAGACCATTCTGAGTTATCTAGATTTATCAAATGGCTGCCGAATTCGAGTTTTTCTAAAAACATAAGAGGTATTCTCCGAATGACGCTGTGGACAGGCTGTCGTACTGGAGAGGTTTGCGACTTAGAGTGGCAGCAGATTGATTTTGATAAGAACACCATTTATTTAACTGAAACAAAAAATGGTAACTCTCGTTATGTTCAGCTGCCTTCTCAAGCTGTTCAGTGGTTACGTAAGTGGAAAGAGGTTAAATCATACCCTCAATCTATCTATGTTTTTTCTACTTCTAAAGGAGGTTCCCACGTAGTTCAAAAACAACTAACTCAGTATACGTGGCGAATGCGTAGAGATGGATTAATGATTGATATGCCGCTTTGGACTCCTCACGATCTACGACGAACAGTACGAACGGAATTAGCACGTATGGGATGCCCTACGGGAGTTGCTGAAGCAGTATTGGGGCATAGTGTTAAAGGCATTGAGGGAACATATAATTTGCACCACTATGAAGCTGAGTGTCGAGAGTGGCTACAGCGTTGGGCTGATGAGTTAGACTCGATAGTAAACGTTAAGACTAATATTGTTCAGTTTCCCGAGGTCATCTAATTCTAACTTGGCTCTTTACTTTCTATCGTAAACGCCCCATGAACCCACGGGGCGATGTTGTTAATGTTTGAAGTTCCAAGGTAGGAGCGCATCGATATCAGGCTCAGCTTTCGCTAGCTCTTTCATGCACTTGACCATGTAGTCGTAGAGGATAAGGCCGTTGGCTTTCGCAGTCTCGACGATGCTGTAAAGCATCGCACTCGCGTCTGCGCCATTTGCAGTAGTCGAGAACAACCAGTTTTTCCTGCCAATGACCAGCGGTTTAATTGCACGTTCAGCTCGATTATTATCGATAGATAAATGACCATCATCGATATAGCGGATAAGTTTCGGCCATTGGCCGAGCGTGTATTTTATCGCCTTGCCCAGCGAGCTAGACGCTAGCACTTGTTGAGTCGTCATCCACTTGTACAGCTCATCCAGTATCGGCTTAGCATACTGTTGACGTTCTGCTTTTCGTGTTTCGACACTCGCACCTTTTAAGCGCGATTCTATCCCATAGAGCTTCTGGATTTTGGCCAGCGCTTTATCTGCTTTGCCTGACTTACCTTTCCCTTGAAGCTTCTTAGCATCCATGAACTTACGCCGTGCATGCGCCAAGCAGCCAACATTGGTTACTTGTTGAAGACCATCATAGGCACC
>NZ_JBFRRH010000015.1:0-6167 GCF_041472995.1 Vibrio sp. 10N.261.46.A3
TTTCTATTGTCGGGGTATCACGCCACCGAACTCCTATTTCTTCCTAGCCTACGGCTCACTGCTTAACAGTTTTCAGGGGACCGAGATTCCAAAGCATCTCCCTTACTCAAAAGAAATATTCACCGTTCATTACCAGAGTCTCTCACTCATGGCTTGATACCACTTACCCAAATGCAACGTCTACCGATGCAATGACAGGCTTGAGCTATACAGCGATCTAACGAGCTTGCGCCCCTTAGTACCAAGTGTTCCAGTTTTCACCTCACACCCCTAGTATCTCTCGATACTCTCAGCAGCCCACCCGTTGGGAGTGAGTTCGACCATTTCCAGCCGCCCTCACTACGGATTTTCACCGTTTCAATACAAACAGGAGTCACACTGTCACCAGTGTCTCCGTTTCCGTGTCGCCCAATCTTCCTTGACCCTCAAGGGATTGGGTCGAACAGGGGAATTACACCCCCGAGCGCCCGTCGTAGCCGTACGAACCCAATTACGGGTATACGGCTTCGGCAACACTGTTTGTAGGATGGCAGCCCTACAAACTCTAGCGATTGGCTGTCGCTATTTTTAAGTCAGTCAGCTTTAAGCTGATGGGTCACTGTTCGATTGGCATCGTCCAGTAAGCTTTCTTTTCAAATCATTAATGACTTGGTTTGTGTGAAGCAAGTTTCCCCACTTCACCGAGAATAATACGTGAATTTTCGTATTTTCCTAGCAGTACATAGGAATCTCTTTTGCCGTCCTCTCAACCTCCTTATAATATAACGTGGTCTCAATAACCTAAAATTAACTACCATGAATTACGTCATCCATAATCATAAATCTGATCTGATGAAGACCATCCAAAGCACCGTTGCTAAATCTGGTGGTCACCGTTATGTCTATGAACAAATTCCAGAAAGAAAACTCAAAGCCGTTTTATTCAAATGGGAAGACCGGTATCAAATTAATGCAACAAAACAGCAACGTTGGTATGCCAAAAAGAAAGGGAAAGCTAACAGCACCGTTATTCTTTTTCGTGATAAGAAGTGCAAATATTTTGACGTTTGGTTATTTGTTAGTGATGGAGAAGGGATCGTTGCTCAATCTGAAAGCCTTAAAAGTGTTACTGATAAACGAACCCGAGTGACCATCACTGGGTATGAGCTCGTCAGGCAAACACAAACAGTATTGAAAGGGGACAACTACTTACAAAAAAAAGCAAGATACACCAAAGAAAACAAACCTCGTTGGACATGGCGAATTAACCCTGAACACTACACATTATGGGAAAAGCGAATTCAGAGAGCTATTCGAAGTAAAAACAATCAAAAAATTGAACAATGCTATTTTTTACTTCAAACCATGCCTTGTTTTGCTGAAATGAGGAAGCAAGCCTACCAGTTATTTAAACTCTTCAAAGCTGAATACCAACGAGCCTTTACCAAAGAATACGATAAAACGTTAGGGAAATCGTTTTACGGACGATTCAAATCACCCCGAACATCCCCTTTAAAATAAAAAAGCATTCTGTAGGGTGCGAATAAACACCCTACTCGCTAAAAGCACTCCTCACGCAGTCTAAATCTTATGTTCGCTTCAAGTCAGATTTTCGCTTCGCTCGTTTAATGACTCCTCGCACAGCTCGTCATGCCCATTTCCTGCGCCTGTAACGCCCTGTAAGAGGAATTAACAACAAGGGGAATACCTTTGCTTGAGTTTAACAAATAAAGACGCTTAGAAGCGCAAATCTGTGTGTCAAAGCGATCAGCGTTTTCCGCTTGCGGAAATTGTCCACAAATTTGTGATTCTGAGTGTCAGACAACTGAACGAAGTGAAGGCGTCAGAACATCCTTCTTAGTTCTGATTAATCTGATACAGATAAGAACTAAGAAGGGAAATGGCTGTAGCCCCCATAAAACCTAGACCGATTTTTCAGGATCGGTTAACCCCGTTATCAGGATCAGTTAACCCCGTTATCAAATAGTTGGTTTTTTTTGATAACGGTTGTTTTTTCTTGATCCTCTGGTTATCATAAAAGCAGCTTAACATGATAACAGTGATATCAGGAAAAGATTAGCCTGTTATCAGTTGCCACTTACTTTTTGATAACGGTTGGTTCGAGATGAAAGCAAAGGAAGTTCGATACGATATAAACCCTTTTATTGAAGATATGGTCATTCCCATTGGAACTAAAAGTGTGAAGCTTTCACCTTTAGGAAGGGATAATAATGTACTGATCAATGAGGATACTGGTGAGGTTAGAGGAACTCATATAACAACGTATAAAAAAGTAGACTCTGAGAAATTTGTTAAAGTATTCACAGCAAACATTGCTCTTACTTTTAACTTGAAGGCTGCTGGTATTAAGAGTTTTAATGTTTTGATGTTTGCTATTCAACACCAATCAATCAATAAAGATAGAGTGACGCTTGATAGGTACATCCTTGAAGATTTCCTACAGGAGCATGACGTTCGGTTATCTTTCCCTACATTTATGCGAGGTCTGAAAGAGCTTGAGCTCGCACAGATAATAGCCAAGCATAAGAAGAGAAGTGATTATTTTATTAATCCAAATTTTGTCTTTTCAGGTGACAGAATCGCCTTTACAACGGTCATAGAAAGAGAAAAGTCGATAGAAAAAAGCGATTATTAGTTTTAAGCATTACAGTGCTATTTTGGTCTAAAGCAAGTAGATGTTAATTCGTGCTGTAAATTGCTCTGAAATCGTCACAAACTTACAAGGCGTTATGGAATCATATCGCCTTGATCAAGTGTCCAAATTCTTTGCTAAGAGCGTTTGAGGGGCTCTGAGTCGTATTTTTGTTAGCTAACTCGCCTGTTTAACATAATAGGAATAATGAACACCAAAAAAACGGCTATGTTATGACAAGCTCTATTCTGGGTTGTCTGTTAAGGCGTGGGTATATTCCCTTACGTTTTGATTCTGTATTACAATGCGTGAGCCAATTAAAGCAACTCTAGTACTTACCTTGTGCTGATTAGAGTTCTTATAGAAAAGGGGTGGTCTTAGACCACCCCTTTTCTATCACTATTTTTTTGATTGAGTTGAATGATGAATCAAGACTTAAGTTACCTCACAGAAATCCCAAAATCAGAACAAAGTGCCTTTGATGATTACATTCGAAAGGCGCGTAAAGAGTTTATCAAATCTCCAAAAGAGACTGTCGTAGATGTTTTATCCGAAAACAAATCTCTAATGACTGAGTTGGAAGACAAAGGAAACGTGTCTCTTGTCATTAGGACACTGAGAGAAGAAGCTTTTAAATCATTTTTAATGCAAGAATCGAAAATGAATGCTTTTTTACTTAAGCACATATCGGAAAAATTTTCTGTTCCAGAAGAAAGGTTTGAACACCTATGTCGTGTTTTTGAAGAGAGTAAAAGTGATTTGAAGCATAAGCTTCGTGAATTTTTTGGTGACTATTCAGGACAAATATACCCTTATATATACAGGTTATCATTAAGTAATACTCAATCAAGAAGATCTCGAGCTGGTAAGGTTTTTGAGGGGATTGTTTATGGTTTGTATGATGCTTTAGGTTATCCCTATGAGTCACAAGCTACAGTTGGTTCTCAAAACTTTAAAACTCAAAGGTTAGGTAAAATTGTTGATTCTTTACTTCCAAATCTAGATTCCTTTGAACAGCGTAGAGATAAAGTTGTTATAGGGACAATGAAAACTACTCTGAGAGAGCGTTGGCAGGAGGTAATTGAAGAGATCAATAGGACTGGTTTACCAAGCATTTATCTATTAACAGTAGATGAAGATATTAGTGTTTCTAAAGTTGAGCAGATGGCGAACCACAATGTGATTCTTGTTGTTTACAAAACAGTAAAAATGGATGAAAAGCTTATAAATAAAAGGAATGTAGTAAGTTTTGAAGACTATCTGTTTGATGAAATCCCTCAAGTTTTAAAGTATTGGCAAAAGTAGTATGAGTTTTAAGTTTATAGATTTATTTGCAGGAGTGGGTGGTATCAGGACTCCTTTTAGTGAGCTTGGTGGAAGTTGTGTGTTTTCTTCTGAAATTGATAAGTTCGCAAGAGAAACTTATCAAGCTAATTGGGATGAAGAACCGCATGGTGACATAACAGAGATTGCTCCTTCAGATATACCTTCATTTGATCTGCTTTTGGCTGGGTTTCCTTGTCAGCCTTTTTCTCAGGCCGGTTTACAAAAGGGTTTTGATGATACTAGGGGAACATTGTTTTTTTACATAGCTGAGATCATTAAACACCATCAACCAAAAGCGGTTTTACTGGAAAATGTAAAAAGACTAAAAACTCATGACAAGGGTAATACTTACAAAGTCATGAAGAAATCTCTTGAAAACTTAGGCTATACAGTATCAAGCGAAGTTTTGGCTGCAAAAGACTTTGGTGCGCCTCAAAATAGAGAGCGGATTTATATAGTGGCTTTAAAAAATAGTGAAGAGTTCGATTTCCCTGAGCCAACGTTCGAGAAGACTTCTGTTGGTAGTATTTTGCAAGATCATGTTCATGATAAATATACCATTTCAGATCGGCTTTGGGCTGGGCATAAAAGGCGGAAATTAGAACATAAGGCAAAAGGTAATGGTTTTGGATACAGTCTATTTAGCCATGATTCTGCATATACCAATACTATATCTGCTCGTTATTATAAAGATGGGTCAGAGATACTAATTGACCAAGGAGATTCAAAAAACCCGAGGAAAATAACACCTCGCGAAGCTGCAAGGCTTCAAGGTTTTTCTGATGATTTTAAAATAGTTGTTAGTGATGTTCAGGCTTATAAACAGTTTGGTAATAGTGTATGTGTTCCTGTTGTAAGAGCTATAGCAAGAAAATTAGTCCATCATTTAACGTAACGACACTTAATGCGTACCCAGATTTAGACACAAGAACGGCTCCCGATTGGGAGCCGTTCTTTTATGAAGTTAAGCCATTGAACACGATCGGAATATTACTGCCCGCTTTGGGATTCTGAAGACTTGCTAGTTTCTTTTCCATTACCTGCGGAAGACTGACCAGTCGATGTTGTTCTTACACCCGGAGCCATTTGCATTGATGGTATGTCAGCACTTGCTGTTGCTAGCTTTCCACTCGGGGCAGTTTGCATTCTTAACATATCTGCGCTATCTGTCGTTATGACATTATGGATTGTTTTTTTGTTGGACATCGTTTGATTCTCGACATTTAGAGTTACAAAAAGAACTACAAATGTTATTGCGAAGCAAAAAGAGATACCAGTGGTTATATTGAGATATGAGTTAAATTTTAGGTATGGATTGCTTTCGGCTTCTGCGCTTATTAAAGCTTGAATGTAGTATCTCTCAGCAATTTCTAATTGCTTACTTATTGCTTTATTGCTGATCTGATAGGCTATTATTGATGATATTACGGTTATTAAAAATAAAAACCATGAGGCCTGTATAAGAAGCAAATACGAAGATTTTTCTAGTGGTGTGATGAAACGTATCGCGGTTAAAGATAATGCTAGACCAGAAGCTGATAGGGATAAAACTGCCTTATCATAGCCTTCATTATTAAAGAGTTGTCGTTTAGAAAGTTCCTCTCGGAATTTGTCGTATATTTCTTTGCTTTCCTTCTGTTCTTCCTCTGTACGGGTAAACCTTTCATTGCTCAAATATAACTCCTTTGAAGTTGATGTGTGGTCATTCTAAATAGGATTATAACAGTATGCTTGTGTCATTATATTTAACGTAAGTTCACTTAGTGCGAACTGCACGAACTTCGCCCGACAACAAGATGTTATCGGGCATTTTCGTGAATATTAGATTTCGTGCTAGTGATAATTAATGAAATTTTAATTAGTTAAAACAAAAGCTTAAGCTTTCGTTGTGTGTAATTAGTGCAATTGTTATTTCATGTAAAGAATCTTACCATCGGTAACACTCTCTCATTTTCGTACTTGCCTGCTAAAAACTTAAAAAGACAGCTCACTGGACGATGCCACTCGACCAGTGATTGATAAAAGCGATTTCTCGCCTGACTTGTGTGTTACCTCGATCTTTCAGGTTCTTATTGGTATGGCTGCCAGCCACATTGTATCCAACTCAACAAAGGCATTCGGTAATATCACCCTTTGTTTTTCGCCCCTACTTAATCAATCTCCCTCGCTTCATTTCTCCAAGTCGTGCCAACGAGCCTGTCACTGAAAT
>NZ_JBFRRH010000016.1:0-3362 GCF_041472995.1 Vibrio sp. 10N.261.46.A3
GGGGGCTCTCGGGGCAATTTATCTTGTGGGAGTAATCAATAACTAGTTTGGGCGATGAAACCTAATACTTTTTCAATGAGTCCATATTCAGTAGAATCTTGATTTTCTAAAACAGTAGATACTTATTATGTCTAAAAGACCTATCCTTAGCTTGAAGCGCAAGCCTGAATCAATGCCTCCTCAAGAAGAAGCTACAGATACTACTTCTCTAGAACCTCAAAAACTTGATCCGGATACATATAGGGCTGAACAGAAAAAGAAAGCACACGCAGAGCGGGTTAAACGTCAGAATGATATTTTAAATCACCTTAATCAAATGAATTTAAAGTACCCTTTATCAAAAGGTACTGGTGTCACTATCATTACTTCTCTTAGGGAAAAAGGATTCAGCCATAAGTTAGCTCGCTGGGCTATGGCTTGGTGGGTGGGAAGAGAAGAGTACCTGAACGCTGTGGTTGAAGGTGAATTTAGATTTAATTTAGACGGAAGTGAAGCTGAATTAATCGCTGAGTCAGAAAAAGAGCACTCACGAATAAGGCTTGATAAAATTCAGAAGAAGAAACAAATTAAAAAATCGGACTGAATTGTTCAAATGGATCTTTGTGGTTGATTCACCATCACTGCACTTAATCCCTCCGAAATTTAGATACAAGAACGGCTCCCAATCGGGAGCCGTTCTTCGTTGTAGGGGGAGGAAATTGAACATCATTTTTCCTTGGTTTGGGTGTGAAACTGAATTTTAAGCATAAGGTCATCTTAGACGTTGCTCATGGAAAGAATAAACAAGGAGCTTTAGCGACCTCATCTATTGGCTTGTCAAAGCCTCAAGCGTCTATGTGACTGTTCTTCAAATTGGGGGCTTACTACAAAGTAGCGATTAGTAAGTTTATCTAAAGAGCCGAGCAGTTATCGAGCGTCCTATTTCATCGGTAGACCGAACCGTATGGGGCTAACTACTTTGGCGTAGTTCCAATACCATGAGCTAAAACTCGTTTCATCTCGTCACCAGTTCGTGATTACTTTAAGAGGAGGCTATTAGCTTCGCTTTAAAGTATGTCGGTCAAGTGAGTCATCAATACACCGTCTGAAAGTGCTGCGCTGACTAAGGATATGTTTTTGCCTTTAGATTTGTTTCTCTTAAAACTGGCATAAGGTTTTAAGCTGAGATAGGATTAAGGTGCTAACAGTTAATCTTATCTCAGTCCTTAGTGACGAATAGATTATAGAGAAGAAACCAGATCATCAAGGTCTGGTTTTTTTTCGTCTGAAATTCATGCAATTGAACATAATAGGAATAATGAACACCTGAAATTAGAACTTTCATTTGCGGTTTACCTAGCGATGGTATTCCCCATCCTCCAGATGAAACGTAACACTTAAACCCATAATGAAGGCTGAAGACGAGCATCTCAGGTTATGTTCAGGCTCTGTTCATATTTGTTAAACGATAATGGTAATTTTTAAATTCAAGAATGACATATAATGAAAAATCAACTAATTAATGCTTCATCTCTAGTTGCTATTGCACTATTCCCTTCCTTATCCTTTGCTGATGAACCTGTACAAGAGGAAAAGAATAAGTTTTATATAGGTGCAGAATATGGGATCCATGATGTCGATAGTGACTATGAGCCTATTGTTAATGGTTCTGAGCTAAAACCTAAAAGTGATTCAGGGTTTTGGGGGGTGTATGGTGGCTATAACATTTCAGAAGTTTGGGGCGTTGAGCTTAGTTACACAGAATTCTCTCTTGATGCTGAACAAGAAAAAGGGTGGGATGACTCAACTCTTGAGCATGACAAGGATTGGAACGCTGATTTGAATGCTAAGTCAATCGCTATCATGCCAACGTATCAATACTCATTACAGCAAGATTGGAATCTTAAAGCTGGACTGGGTGTTTCATATACTGAATATGATGCTTCCTCTAATTATCGATATACGACAGAGGATCATATTACTGATGCTGAGCAGTTAGTAGACGCTGAGCTAGGCCCTTCGGAGAAAGAAAAAGAAGTCGGAATTATCGGTTTGGTTGCTGTTAATTATCTGATTAATGATGATTTTTCTGTGGGAGCCCGCCTTAAATATATGGCTGATGGTTACGCTCTAACTTCTACTGCGAGCCTATCTGCAATGTATGCCTTTTAGTTGTTGATTTTACGTAACTGAACGTATTGTTCACCTACAATAACGACTCCTAGTTTGGAGTCGTTATTCATTTCGGGGTTGTGAAATTGAACATCGAGGGGTACTTATGATTTGTTCAATCTCCAATGTCATACTTTCCTACCTATCAGGGTGTAATATGAAAAAAATATTTTTGACTGTTATTGTATCAATGGCCTTAATTGGTTGCTCTGATGATAGCAGTGATAGCAGTGATAGCAGTGATAGCAGTGATAGCAGTGATAGCAGTAAGGTGGAGTTGTCTGATCAATTTGAAGGCCTATATTTAAATGAGTCAGAAGGCATCGTTAACTCTGCCGTTATTTCAAATGATGATCAGGGGGATTTTCTTTTAATTGATTTTGCCTCTAAAACTAGCTTTGTTCCGTCTCCATTTTCAGAGAGCGCTAATTCAATCGATTACAATCAATTCAAGGAGGGATCAGCAGGGAGCTGGATTAACGGCACTGGAAGCTTCAAGGTAAGTTTTTCTGGAGTAATTGCCAGTAGTGACCAGTTAAGAATGGATTTAAATAAGTCTTCATCAGAACCGTTAGGGAATATCTCTCCAAGTTGGAATGTAACGGGCAACAATTTTTCTTTTACATCTGATAACGCTAATACTTATAGTGGAACCTTAGAGTTTGATTCCGATGGTTTTTGGGAACTTGATGATGACTTTCCATTTACAGATGACTCAGGAGAATTAGTTTCTTCAACTGCTGAAATTGTCGTATTTGTAAGGTCTGGGCAAACATATTCAATTATTTATGACAAGCAGTTTAGTCGTGTTATTGCTATTGATATTCGGTAATTTACATTAATGGCACTAAAGCAGCTAGGACGTTGACTAACTGTTTTAGCTACACTGCTATTGGTATTTTACACAATAACTTACGAGGTGTGACGATTTAACGTAACGTCACTCAATCTGCATCGAGATTAGACTCAATTTGTTGATTGCTGCTGCTTTGGCATTGAAATTGCTTTAATTCTTAGTAACTTACTAAGGTGGCAATAATGAGAATGATTAGACGTTTTTTTGGGATCAAGAATAAAATGGAAAAACAAAAAGAACTGAAAGAACGGCTACACTTTGCCATGACACAGACTGTAATACGTAATTTTTAACATAACGGCACTTAGTGCGAACCAAGCTCGTAGATGGAAATGAAACGAAAAAAGGCAGCCCT
>NZ_JBFRRH010000017.1:0-3763 GCF_041472995.1 Vibrio sp. 10N.261.46.A3
CCTCTCACCAATCAGCAAGTCGATACCCCTTAACATCATCACTTAACTAAAAAAATGAAAACAAAATCATTTGGTGATGATTTGATATTGCCACCGCTCGGCGCAGTGTGTGAGTAAGCGAAGCGTCCGAACACCGAGCAAGCGGAATACACTCGATCTTAAACTGTGGCACTGTCACTCCATCCTAAAAATTAATGTCTCCATATTTTTCTCTTCGTTTTGATGGCGTTTTTCCCTGCTTGTTTTCATTAAAAATCGATATGTGATTCCGATATGCAGAACCGATATATGGTCATATCGGTTTCACATATCAGTTCTACATATCGGTTTTTTTATTTTGCTAGGCTCCTTTTATTCTTATCTGGGGCTAAGATCTGGGATTACCTTCTGGGACTCGATGAGTCCTAGATCTTAGTCCTTGTTGCTAGTCCCAGATCGGAAAGAATAAGAGCAAAGAAAAGAGCAGCTTAGAAACATGTTCCTAAGACCTTGGATGCGTAGCACTACGCATCCAAGATGCATGCACTAAAATTAACAATTCCCCTCTCAGGTTCGGCACTTTTCAGTGATTGAATTTCTTAACGCTTATAGAGCACTTTCATTCCCACATAACAATTAAACCCCGCAGAGGGGGCCATGGGCGATTGATTTAGGAAACGAAAAGCAGAGCGTCACACGCTGATGGTGTTTCGTAGGTAACTGTCACTGTAACGCAGTGACAGTTACCTGAAGTCTCGATGTCTATTGGTTTCAACGGTTGTTTTGAAAAGTGATAGGTCGGTGATAGACCGAAAAGATGAGTAAAAATAACGATTAGCGGGATTCGGATTTTGTATACATTCGTCCCGAATGCTCAAAATTCCCGATCTACGATGTGACTCAGCGAGGCTTTGGGTTGTTTTTCTGACGCACTCACTTCGTTCGATTGTCGGATCGCTCTTCCTCATGAAAGGACTTCGCCCATTTCACGAGAAATCACGATCTCATGAGTAAAGTTTTAGTTATGAGCGTTACGGTGTGATTTTGGGGTGAGTTCAAAATATGTTAATTCGCACTGTGAAGCTCTCTAATTGTGAAATTAACTTTCAGAGTGGATTTATGTGCCCGTGGGTGGGTTTGTTGCTTAAAATGGCCGTGAGAGGCTGACAGGTGGTCAAAACGGCCGTTTGGGGCGGTAAACTTGGCAATTGAACATAATAGGAATAATGAACACCCGTTTTTGAGTGGTAGATCTTCATTTATCGGAGGAGATTATATTTCGGTGTAAAGAACAACATGCCCTTCATTTACGAGTTCAAACGCTGTTATACCGTAAGGCTTTTTCTGTTCAAGGATTAGGCTTAAGTCCATTTCAAATATACGCGTAAACTTAACTGAGGATTCACTACGGTAGTGGTTCTCTACGTGATAGCTTTCTGATCTACTATCCCAAACGATGAGCTTAGCCATTTTCCATGTTGTCATGCTTATCCTTAAATTTAACCATAGGGTCATCTTAGACGTTGCTCATGGAAAGAATAAACAAGGAGCTTTAGCGACCTCATCTATTGGCTTGTCAAAGCCTCAAGCGTCTATGTGACTGTTATTCTAATTGGGGACTTACTACAAAGTGACGGTTAGTAAGTTTATCTAAAGAGCCTCGCAGTTATCGAGCGTTCGTTTCTTCGGTGAACCAATCCGCATGGGGCTAACTATTTTGGTGTAGTTCCAATACCATGAGCTAAAACTCGTTTCATCTCGTCACCAGTTCGTGATTACTTTAGTAGGATCTTAGTGAAAAGTTCACTGTAAAGTATGTCGGTCAAGTGAGTCATCAATACACCGTCTTAAAGTGCTGCACTGACTAAGGATATGTTTCTGTCGTTGAATGGTTTGTCTGTAGGTAGTGACAAAGCTAGCCTACCTGTACTAAAATCAATGCTTCAACAGGTGATTTTTAGTACAGACCTTAGTGTCAGCTAGATTACTTCGTTAAAGGGGATGATCGCAAGGTCATCCCCTTTTTCGTGTCTGTAATTTAAGGGCAATTGAACATAATAGGAATAATAAACACCTTTTTGTTAGGTTAAACAAAAGTGTTATTGTCAATTATGAATATTTACAATAATGAATTTAATGGTTTAACGATAATGTCTTTATTTCATTTTTTTAATAAAAAACAACTTCCATCTTCAGCTCCATCCAACAATGATTTGACTTTTCTAAAGAGAAATACGCCTATCGCCATAATAGATGATGAAGACTTTACTGACTTAGATGGTTTGCGAAATGCAGGATATAGCCCTTGTCACTTTCGAGATTTAGATAGTTTTGATCAATTGCGCGATTACCCGATTGTTATTTGTGACATCCAAGGTGTCGGTGGTAATTTTGGCACAACAACTGATGGTTCTTACATCGTTCAACAAGTCTGTGAGCAGTTCCCTGATAAGTACATCATCGTATTTTCTTCGAAAGGTGGAAGTTTAGGTATAGCCTCTCGAATTGCAAAAGCCGATGTTAAATTACAAAGAGGCGATCGCGATGGTCTAAATAATGCGATTCTAAAGGCAGTTAAGATTATGGGAGATTCTGTCGAAAGGTGGAAACGTGTTCGTCGAAACTTGATAGAAGAAAAGCAAGTAAATCTTTACCACGTTTGGGAACTTGAACAAGAATTTATTAAGTCTCTTAATTCAAAAGATACTAAACAATTTTCTGCATATGTAAGTAAGCACGCAGAGGATCTTGTAAAAGGTTTGTTAGTTAGTTTTATTGCAGGATTAGTATTCTAATGAATGACAAAGAAATTGAATTAATCCGTGAATCTATGCACGAGCTAAGAGTGTTCAATGATAGGTTGCTAACTTCGACTCAAAAGCTAGGTCAGTCTTTGAAGACTCACAGGTTAGGAGAGGGTGAGCCGCTTAATTGCAATTCCGTTCATGCAGATGATATTCGTACAAGCGTAATGAATGTACAGCATTTAACTAAGCTGTCGATGATTAGAATGAGTTTTATTGACTACGAGCTTAATCCGGATTTTTTTTCGGAGTCAGAACCTTACCCAGTTAATATATATGGTAAGTTCTTAGCAAACAAAATAGCTCTAAATGCAACCAGTAAAAAACATAAAGTTAAGATTAAGCTGGATAAAAGTCCCGATAACATAAAGTTAATTAATGCTGTTACACTTATAGATATCCTACCTTTTCTGATATTAGATAACGCAATTAAGTACTCTCCTAATGAATGTGATGTCAACGTTCATTTTACTGCGTACCTTGATGAGATTGAAGTAAAGGTTGTGTCCACTGGTCCTTATGTCCCTCACAAAGAGTTGAAGAGGCTAGTAACTAAAGGTTACAGAGGGAGCAATGCAAAGGCATTAACGAATATCAAAGGTCAAGGTATCGGCCTCTACTTTGCTGACAGCATAGCTAAGCTCCATGATGCAAGAATGGAATTAAGCTCTTCGGAATCGACCTATTGTTTAAATGGTATTTCTTATTCTGACTTCACAGTAACACTCAGGTTACCTGTTACTGAAGTTTAAAAGTTTCCAATTTAACGTAACTTCACTTAGTGCGAACCTAAGTTTTAGGTACAAAAAAGCCTCCCGATTGGGAGGCTTTTTTGTTTGTTTTTGCTCAGCGACAGAAGTTTGTCGTTGAGACTTTGAGCATTTGAAAGTAATCTAATGCCCATATGTGACGAAATCAGTTGGAAGCTGGTTTTCGTCGAGATACTCAAAACGTTACAGAGCGTTGAAGTCCTTTCATGA
>NZ_JBFRRH010000018.1:0-1453 GCF_041472995.1 Vibrio sp. 10N.261.46.A3
TCATGAAAGGACTTCAACGCCTGTTAACGTTTAGAGTATCTCGACGAAAACCACTCCTGCTAAGAGTAATTTCGTCACATATGGGCATTAGATTACGTTCAAATGCTCAAAGTCTCAACGACAAACTTTTGTTGTTGAGCAAAAACAAACAAAAAAGCCTCCCGATTGGGAGGCTTTTTTGTTTCTGAATCTCGGTGCGGATTAAGTGTCGTTATGGTAAATAACAATAGATATCTAACGTTACATTTTCTCGATCAATATTGACGAAATTCTGTCATTCCACTTATTACCAATCCATGGGTTACTTCCAGGAAGAGCCACTACAGCATCACCACCTTGATCTGGGTGCTCATACAAAGTAGCCCTATAACCACTTCTAATCTTATATGATGACAACACATCCCCAGCTTTCATTGGAACTAAATTATTAAGACCAACCTTCAAATCCCATCGAGTTCCCTTATAATCACGATCTTGATACATCATCATAGGGCGAACATCCTCGGATTTTTCAACTTTGACCGAGGAGACTTTATCATTCAAATCTTTTCCAACCCAAGAGTTATAGCCACTTTCAATAAGCCAACTATCACCGGTTCCGTTAGGGCCAGAAAATAAAGTGGCCGAGTACCCTGAAGAAAGAGTGTAAGAAGAAAGCACATTATCAAGATCATATTTCGACAAGTTGCTTAAACCGACAGGAAAGCCAGCGCTTCTCCCCCCCTTATCTCGATCTTGATAAGCATAAAACACGTATGAAGGGCGGCTCCCCTCTACATAACAATCAGCCCCATAAGGATCCGGTGAACTAATCATACATAATTGAACATTGTATGGTTGATTCTCCATACATCGTTCAAGGTTGGCTTGGCATTGTGGATGCTGTGTATCAATATAATCAGCAAAAGATGGAGAAGAAATAAACGCAAGACAAAACAATGATATCTTTTTCATATGAAATTTTATTCTTTATCTATAAAACAAAGATTATAACAAAAAAGCCAAAACCAAAGCACCCGGCTAAATTTATTTTAAGAATAAAAATCCGGTGTTTATTATTCCTATTATGTAAAATTCGCCACTTTCCTATCAGAAACACCGCCTAGAAGCCCCTCGCACAGCCTGTAAGCCATTTTAAGAACCAAAACCACCCACAGACACACAGATTCACTTTGAAAGTTAATTTCACAACTAGAGGGTTTCACAGTGCGAATTAACATCTTTTGAACTCACCCAAAAATCACACCGTAACGCTCATAACTGAAACTTTCCCTTTGAGATCGTGATTTCTCGTGAAATGGGCGAAGTCCTTTCATGAGAAATCACGATCCGACAATCGAACGGAGTGAGTGCGTCAGAAAGAGTCATCCAAAGCCTCGCTGAGTCACATCGTAGATCGGGGATTTTGAGCATTCAGGACGAATGTATACAAAATCCGAATCCCGCTAATCGT
>NZ_JBFRRH010000019.1:0-4809 GCF_041472995.1 Vibrio sp. 10N.261.46.A3
GCTACGCATCCTAGGTCTTAGAAACATGTTTCTAAGCTGCTCTTTTCTTTGCTTTTATTTTTTCTTTTCGTGTAACTCTTACCTGTAACCTGTACTTGTAACTATCGTTACAGGAAGTAGTTACACGAAAGAGTTACAGGTAAACATTAAGAAAATTTGAATTATAGAGTGGCAGTGCCACAACTTAACATCGAGTGTATTCCGCTTGCTCGGTGTTCGGACGCTTCGCTTACTCACACACTGCGCCGAGCGGTGTAGATAAAACAGCAAAGATAGGAATCTCTTTAAGCGTAATCTCAGCGTCCAATAATATAACGTGGTCTCAAAGAATGAATGTAAGGCAAAGGAACTCTAGGAGATAACCCGAAAGAATCACGCTTAAAGCTAGAAAGCAAAACAGCCCTAAAAAGGGCTGTTATCTGATAAGGCTTGTTTCGATCACCTTATGAATTGCGCAGAACCACACTAACCGTACTTGCAGATATGGAAAGATCTCTAGCAATACAGCGGTTTGATAAACCCTGTTCCTTTTTTTTCATGATCATTTTATCACGTTGGTACTTATCTAGTTTCGATTTAGATGGTCTACCGCCTCCTTTTGAAACCTTACCACCATTTGCACCTTTTCTTGCTTGGCTTGCTCTAAAGGCTTGAGGAGTGAAATGCTTGTACGTCCAGTTAGCGATGGACTTAGCTATCGTTTTCACCTCTGACACTGGCAAAGGTACTTTAAATTGAGCGTTAATGGCTTCTACGTGGTCATATACAGCGCCATTCCACATTAGCTTATAATCTGGTGTCCAATAGTCCCTAATGGCTCTGTATGCCCACTTGCTTGCAGATTCAAATAACTCACAATTACGACCTAAGCCAGAAGACTCGATCCCTTTCTTTGGATGACCTTTTAAATCTAAATAATCCGCTAACTCATCTAGGGTATATTCGTGATCTGTCCAGACCTCAGTTTGCCAGTGACCGTGTAATGGGTTTTTAGTTAATAGACCTGTAAAACCTCTATCCGCCTTTAACTTCTCTGTCATGGCTGACTCAATGGCCGCTAGGTACTTCATCGGCTCAAGGCGAGCCATATCAGAAAGACATACTGGCACTTTCAAACGGTAGCTAAGATGAGCGTGTGCGTTCTTTGGGGTCTTAGAAGACCAACATGGAGGTGGTAGGTCGTTGTCGTACCAAGCTAGAACCGCACCTTGTTGATCAATATCAAAGATCAGATAAGTGACCAACTTAGGTTGATTAACTTGTAGATACTTCTTCTTAATCGCTGTGTTTTTGGGGCGTATGTAAGTGACACCGAGTTCATCAGTGCAATAGGGCTTATAGGGAAGCGTCTCGATTAGTTCAAGTTGAAGAGCATTTGATTGTTCCGGTTTCACACATAACTGCACTTATGGCGGTTATGTGTGGATTGTATTTGTTTATTCATGTGTTAAAATTCACTTGTTAAAGTTATCTTAAGACTAGCCCTGAACCCTCGCCTTTCCGCCAAGTCAGAACGAGATTTAGGGCTTTGTTTTATCTGGTGTTTATCTTACTCCGCAATATCTCGCTTCGCAATTTTCCCTTATCGATTTTACTACCAGACATAAAAAAGACAGCTATAGCGACCTTTAGATAATCATTGTTCTACCGAAACACGGCACTTCGCACTAAGTGTCGTTATGGTAAATTTCAATCGGCGGCAGGGCTTCTTGTATTTCGCCCAAACGAAGCACTAATGTCTGAAAGTCTCCTTATATTACGGGGATATAACCACAGAGTTCTAGAATAGAGCTCCCAGCCAAATAGGACATGTGGAGCATGAAATGAACAAAAAACCACACCATCAACTGTACCTAATAGTTCAGAAATCGGAAAATGAGACCTTCCCTCTCCAGACATACTACCCATACTTCTATTCCGCAAAATATTGATTGAACAATCCCCATAAATTAAAGGGAATCGATCATAAATAGATGCTGAAAGTTTGATAATTCCCCATTCCAAGTAGAATGATTGCAATTGCACCTTGACTGAACCATGTGTTGTTTTTATTTCACACCAATAGAGAGCACCTCTAGACATTAAAAATTACCTTAATACAAGCCTCATCGATATCATAAAACCGAGCTAAAGCCTTCTTTGCATCTTTAATGCTTAACTTTAACTCTTCTGATTTATCTATAATTGACAAGTCGGAGAACTGCTTCCATTCAAAATCCAGTGATATCAACTTGCTATCCGAACCAACTTCATACTCCAACTGGTCTTGAGTATAGTATCCAATGGGAGATTGCCCCCCCCATTGGATATTAGTCCCAGGCTCTACATGAGCATATCGATCAAACGTTATAATTTTCCTATCACCCGATTCGATATATTTCTCATTATTTAATTCTAAAATCAAAAATGCATCCCGATGCTTGTCATCAGGAGCATCCCAACGAGTTCTAGCGCCATTTTTGTTTTTAGTACAAATCAGATAGTCACAGCGCTCAATGCTGTTCACTGACGCTCTCCAATATCCACAACCTCTCTGCCCGACAAAATCATCTAAGTTATCAGTCGTCAGACACACCATATAATGAGACATAAATCACCGATATACAAACCAAAGAAACAAAACAATACATTAAAGATAACCAACAATAAATCATTTATTTTCAATTTTAAGCTAAGAATCGGAAAAAGCTTGATAGATTGCAAACAATAGACAGATAGCCACTGAAAACCGGTGTTCATTATTCCTATTATGTTCAATTGCGTGACTCCGTAACGAAGAACGGCTCCCAATCGGGAGCCGTTCTTGTGTCTAAATCAGGATTCGCACTAAACGATTTAAGTTAAATAAAGCTTTGCCATAGTTGATATATAGTAAAAGCAACACACCCTATGGTGCATAAAAACATAGACCATCGATGAGAATAATAGGAGCTTAATATTGCATCATGATCATCAGCGTCTACATTATGAATAACTCCATATCTCATCATTCCTTTACCTTTACAATAACGACGAAGCCCCAAACCTGATGATATAAAAACCACAACCCATAGAACTGCAATATTTAAGACATCGCCTCGAAAAAACACCAACCCTAAAACGAAGCACAAAACAAATATTCCATCAGATATATTTACATATTTCCATATTTTATCTTTACTTATCATCGCTTAAAACATTCCCAGAAAAATAACTAGCAACACTTTCTGATGTTGCTTGAGTTCGATTAGAAAAGTTGAGAAGCCTTAATCTATAAGCAACTCCAGCTCCCATCGCATAAGCCAAGGCAGGATCAAAGTTCCCTTTAGTCGCAGATTCAGCAACATCAGCCAAAACTATTCTTTGCAAAGGGATTAGATAAGGATTAACAATCAATGCTACACCAATCACCTGCATTACATCCGAACGTTTATCTTGCGTAGCTGCCTCAATATAATCCTGAAATGCATGATCTTCCATGTCGATATTGGCATTTCTCATCAAACATTCAGGCGTTGCACAACTGGCTTTAAATCGAACATTGAACGACTCATTATTAACCGTCAGGTTTCGTCGGTAACTGCTGTCTTGTGGAGTTTGCTTGTCTCTTTCTGAGTTTAATCTTTGTCGTTCTTTTTCTGTAATTTGAAGAGCTTCAGCTCCTTCAACAAAACCATTTTTAACCTGATAGATAAGATCATAACCGATTTCATAAGTAATATTTTCTTCGTTATACCCTTTCAATATCACATCAAATGCTTCACTAAATTCTTTTACCGCTTGGCTATGAACAGAACTTTCAAGATTCAACGTAGGAAGAAACCTTAAAAGATCTTCAGTAGCTTTAAGTACCTCTGGCTCAAGAGATAAAGAGCCGTCCCACTGCTCAATAATCGCTTCATCCAACGCTAACACCGTATTCTTATCAATCACACCATCGGTACTATTCAAAACATATTGTGTATGGATGCTATGTGTAGGGACGTATAGTTGTTGAAACTTTTTAACCGCTTGCTCTGTTTCACTTCCAAAGCTTCCGTCAACCTTTCCTTGATAGACACTCACTTCTTTCAATGCTTCTTGAGCTTTTAACACTTCAAAGCTTTTCATTCCGAGAGACAGTGAAGAAAACGAACCTTTCCCCAAAGCATTCATATTCTCTTCATTTTTTAACAACGTTGATTTGAGTATTGGTGTGTTATTGACTTGGTGCGGGGTTTCTTCGCGTAAAGAAGCTTGTTGCTTTTCTCTTTTTTTTCGCAATTCTGTCTCATCGTGCTCCGCCCACATCGCGTTTATCCTTGCTACTTTTCTATCAACATTAGGTTCAGTCGGCTTAGACGTATGCGACCAAAGGCCTAATGATTTCCCATATTCGTAATGCTGCTCTTTTGTTGGCATCGATTGTCTCCAAAAATAAAATAAAGATAACAGCTTGAACCTTTCGGCAAAAACATTCTCAGAACATCCTGAACGCGGTGTTCATTATTCCTATTATGTAAAATCCGCGACTTTACTATCAGAAACACCGCCTAGAAGCCCCTCACACAGCCTGTGAGCCATTTTAAGAACCAAACCCACCCACAGACACACAGATTCACTTTGAAAGTTAATTTCACAACTAGAGGGTTTCACAGTGCGAATTAACATCTTTTGAACTCACCCAAAAATCACACCGTAACGCTCATAACTGAAACTTTCCCCCTAAGATCGTAATTTCTCGTGAAATGGACGAAGTCCTTTCATGAGGAAGAACGATCCGACAATCGAACGGAGTGAGTGCGTCAGAAAAACAACCCAAAGCCTCGCTGAGTCACATCGTAGATCGGG